>CBFGNY010000137.1:0-12334 GCA_965650235.1 uncultured Flavobacterium sp.
ATTACGTACCTGCCCCGATAAATTCGAAGCCATTTTATTTACAGAGTCTGTCAAATCTTTCCAAACTCCCCCTACGCCACGTACTTTTGCCTGACCTCCCAATTTACCTTCTGTACCTACCTCACGTGCCACACGGGTAACCTCCATCGAAAACAGGTTTAGCTGCTTTACCATTCCGTTTACCTCTTTTGCAATTCTGAGAAACTCTCCCTGAAGCGGGTTTCCTTCAATTGAAAGCGGCATTTCCTGTGATAAATTTCCTTTTGCCACCGATGTAATTACGTGCGCAATTTCAATAGTTGGATGCACCAGATCTGAAATCAGCGTGTTTACAGAATCAACACACGAACTCCAGGAACCACGAGCACCATCAAGTGCTACACGATTAGTTAGCTTTCCTTGTTTACCAATGCTTTTTCCAACCTTTTGAAATTCAAAAACCATTCGTTCATTAAGGTCTATGATTTCGTTTAAAGTATCACAAATCGACCTTTTTATCCCATTCTGATCTGTTGGAAAACGCTGGCTGAAATTACCGTTTTTAACCTTAACTAAAATTTTAAGAAACTCAGCATCGGTCAAAATTGACTCCTCTGAATCTGCTTTCTTCGCTTTTGTTTTTAAGGTCTTTTCTCCAGAAATAACCGGAAGAACTAATACATTTTCAGGATTCGCTGTATTATTATTTGTTGTTTTTTTCATATTTTCCAGTACTTTACATAGAATGATTTAAAAAAATCTTAGACGCAGTTTCCGCAACTTAAATTCAAATTTTAACTTGTCACAAAAAGCAAATGTTATATATGCTCATCGAGCAATATTTTTCTTAAATGAAATTGTACAAATGCTTCCATAGAATCAGGTCTTTTGGAGTTATCAGTATAATTTAAAGGTTTAATGATGTAACCTGATATTCCTAATTTTTCTGCTTCAAATCTGTCATTTCCTTCCGAAGAGGTAGTCATTATAAAAACTTTCAGATTCTTCAGTTTTTTATCATCTCTTATTACTTTCAAAAACTCTATTCCATTCATTCTGGGCATATTTATATCCAAAAGAATAACATCCGGAAGCAATTCTAAATTTTCATCCTGAAGCATTTTTAAAGCTTCAATACCATTGTAAGCCGTATGCAGCACATATTCACTTTCTATTTTTTTTAGCGATCGCTCTACACTGATAATGTCAAGTTCATCGTCTTCTACTAATAAAATTGTTGGTTTTTTCATACGCAGATAATATTGTTTTTTTTATAGAAATATCTTAAAGTTAGGTTCATCTCATAACTTAATTATTTCTCCAGGTAAAGATAAATTCGGCACCTTGCCCTAAAATCGATTTAACTGTAATGGTTTCTTGCTGGTCGTCAATTATTTTTTTTACAATTGCCAGACCTACTCCAGTACTTTCCTGTTCATTTTGTTCCCGAAGTGTCTGAAATATCTCGAATATTTTTTGATGGTATTCTATCGCAATTCCAATTCCATTGTCTTTTACTGAAAATTCATAAAAATCAGGGAATGCCTTGCAGCTAATTTGAATTACTCCTGCTTCGTGTGGAGTATATTTTACTGCGTTACTTATCAAGTTGGCAAAAACCTGCTCCAGCTTAATCCTTTCAGTAAACAAATCTGGCAGATTGTCAATTTCAAGTGTAAAAGTTCTTGGGACTATAGAATCTGCAATCTCCTGAACGAGTGCATTAGTATTTATATTTTCCGGCAGTGTTTTAAGATTTAATCTCGCAAAGTCCAGCAATCCATTAATGAGTGCCTCCATGCGCCGGGTTCTTTGGGGAATAATCATTAAATATTTTTTTAGCTCAGGCGAAAGCTCATGCCCATGATCTTCTCCAATCCAGGTGATAACATTATGGATTCCCCTGATGGGTGCTTTTAAATCATGTGAAACTACATAAGCAAATTTATTAAGTTCGGCATTTCTGTTTTGTAGTTCGTGAATATTTTTATCTAATTTTTCAGACATCGTATTTAGGGATACTGCCAAAGCAGATAATTCATCGTTGCGATTATCTTTAACACTTGTAAAATTTCCTTTTGATATATTATCTGCCAGGGTTACCATCGAATTAATCCTTTTGGTGGTTATTAACATAATGAATGCGGTGCTGGAAACTCCTACTACAATTGTCAATGTTAGGAAAATCAGAGAAAATGTACGGGCATTTCTCAAAGAAATAAGAAGCATATCTGTATGATGCTTCCTCATTTTGTATTCAATTTTGTCAAACCTTGAAAGTTTTTCAGTAATAGCATCGTTTATTTTTTTTCCTACATGTTTTTTCAATGAGGATTCAAAGAGATTTTGATAGGAATTGGGGAATTTTTCCCTTGAATTTATTAATCGGGCAGAATACGTAAGCCAGGTGCTGTGAAGGTAAGTAATTGAATCTAATATTCTATGCTGTTTGGTATGTTTGCCTATTCTAAGCTCCTGCTCTTTTATGAGTTTGGGTACATTTTTAAGCCCTTTAAAATAGGGGTCTAAAAAAGTCTGGTCATTTGTAAGCAAATAACCCCGAAACGCACTCTGCATATCAATAATAGCTTTGTGAGTTTTATTTGAATTTCTGATGATCTCTTCAGATCTGGCAAGGTATTGTGAATTAAGCTGTACTTTTTTTGACAACATATAATTGGTGTAAGAATCCGCAACAGATAACAAAATTATCAATGTAAAAGCTAAAAGTATTTGATTAGATAATTTCATTGTTAAAAATTAAACATTCCTTCCATGTGGTATTTTTTTAATTTAATAAAAATACTAAAAAAACATATATTTAACTGAATAATTTTAATTTGATGAATAATTTTAAAATTAAAAACACTTTACTTTATCATTGAAAAAGCCAGCAAAAAAATAAAAACCCAATAAATTTATCATTTTATAACAATTTTCAAAAAAAGAGTTAATTTAGTGCGACAGCTTTGTCAAAGTTTCAGAACTTTGTCAAAGCTGTTGTCTTCTTATATAAAGCTGAACAAAATATACTTTAATTACTGAAGATGAGAACCCAAAAAATAAATTAATAATACGCAAAATAATGAGATTAGAAGATTTTGATAATGATGAGGATAAAGTAATTCAGGACCGTTTAAAACAAAAAACGTGGAATGAAATCAGAACCAATGACAGTTGGGCAATTTTTAAAATCATGGCCGAATTTGTAAATGGATACGAAAGCATGGGGCGTATTGGTCCGTGTGTATCTATTTTTGGATCAGCGAGAACAAAACCGGAAGATAAATATTATTTACTGGCAGAAAAAATTGCCTATAAAATCAGTAAAGCCGGCTATGGTGTTATTACCGGGGGCGGTCCCGGAATTATGGAGGCCGGAAACAAAGGTGCGCATTTAGGCGGTGGAACTTCTGTTGGTTTAAATATCGAACTGCCTTTTGAACAGCATTTTAATCCTTACATCGATCACGATAAAAATCTAAATTTTGATTACTTTTTCGTTCGTAAAGTAATGTTCGTAAAGTATTCCCAAGGATTTGTCGTAATGCCAGGAGGGTTTGGAACTTTAGACGAAATGTTTGAAGCGATAACCCTGATTCAGACTAAAAAAATTGGAAAATTCCCTATCATATTAGTCGGGGTCGAGTTTTGGTCGGGATTGATTGAATGGGTGAAAACGGTTTTAGTTGAAAAAATGCAGACTGTAAGCCCAGATGATTTAAATCTGTTCAAGATTGTAGATACTGAAGATGAAGTAGTTGATGTATTAGATAAATTCTACAAGAAATACGACCTGAGTCCGAATTTCTAATGCTTCTTTTACCATATAAGTGATATAAGAAATGTAGTTGCTACTTTTTCAACACCAAGTTTAAATGAACTTATATTACTTATATAGTGGAAATTTCTATAACTTTTGTAAAAAATGAAAGCTGTTTTTTAAACAGCTTTTTTTATACTATTTTTACAATAAAACCAAAACAGCCATAAGCCCGTAACTTAAGTTATATACCTAAAAATTCTAAGCCAAAATTGAAATCATTTTTTAAAATTACTCTTTTCATTTCTGTTTTGATGTTTTCATTAAAGCATTACGCACAACATCAGTCAAAGATGGAAGTGGCGGTAAATTTTGAGCTTAAAACACTGAATATAAAACAGGATATCATTTATCATAATACTTCAAATGATTCTTTAGATTGTATTGTGTTGAATGACTGGAACAACGCTTTCTCTGATAAAAATACACCATTGGCATTACGCTTTTCAGATGAATTTTATAAAGGGTTTCATTTAGCCAAACCCGAAGAACGCGGAAATACAACTATCCTTGAATTGACCGATAAACAATATATGGCTTTGGAATGGGAAAAAACCAATCAAAATCCGGATTTTATAGTAATCAAACTGGATAAAAAATTACCTCCGAATGAAAAATTTGATTTGCACCTTACTTATATTGTTAAAATCCCAAGCGACAAATTCACTCGTTACGGTTATACACAAAATGGTGAAATGAACCTTAAAAACTGGTTTTTATCACCAGCACGCTTTGAAAACAATCATTTTATAAAATACAATAATTTCAATTTAGATGATATCGCAAACGCTGCAACTGATTATGAATTAGAAATCAAAATCCCAAATCAATATTCCATTACCACAGATTTGGATTCAACTTCCAAAAATTCTCCCGGCAATTCATTCAGTACCTATACTTTTTCAGGAAACGACAGAACAGATATAAGCTTATATATCGAAAAACAAAAATCTTTCAACAGTTATAATAATGGCGAAATTGAAGTCGTTTCGGATTTAAAAAACAAAAAGCTGGACGAAATTCAAAAAGCGATTATCATTAACCGGGTTATTACTTTTACAAGTGATTTTATTGGAAAATATCCACATAAAAAAATTATTGTCTCCCAGACAGATTATGACCATAATCCTTTTTACGGACTTAATCAGCTGCCTTCGTTTATAAGTCCTTTTTCAGATGAATTTATCTTTGAAATTACCTTTTTAAAAACATATTTAAATAATTATCTACAGCACAGTCTTCGTTTAGATCCCCGAAAAGACAACTGGATTTATGATGGCATACAGATTTACACCATGATGAAATACATTGAAGAAAATCATCCTGACCAAAAAATGCTGGGCAGGCTTTCGAAAATGAAACTCTTTAAAAGTTACAACATTACCAATCTGACATTTAATGAGCAATATAGTTATTATTATATGCTGATGGCCCGCAAAAATCTGGATCAGCCTTTGGGTGACCCTAAAAATACATTAATAAAGTTCAATGAACAGATTGCCAGTAAATATCGTGCAGGTTTAAGTTTGAGTTATTTAGACGATTATTTAGACTATAATATCGTACCTGAGAGTGTTCGGCAATTTTATTCACTGAACAAAACACAGCAAGTCAACCGATATGATTTTGAAGAAATACTAACTAAAAATAGTCCAAAAAAAATTGATTGGTTTTTTAAAACCATTATAGATTCGAGAGAAATTATCGACTATAAGTTTGCAAATGTATCCAGAACGAAAGACAGTATTCATTTTTCAATAAGAAATAAAACAAAAACGTATGTTCCCGTTCCGGTTTACGGGCTGAGAGAAAACAAAATAGTTTTTAAACAATGGATTGAACCCCATAAAAATGATTCAATTTATGCTTTCGAAAGAAAAAATGCAGATAAAATTGTTTTGAATTACGAAAATGAAGTTCCGGAATATAACCAGAGAAACAATTGGAAATCGTTAAAAAGTCTTGCCATAACAAATCGTCCCATAAAATTTAATTTTATGAAAGATTTAGAAGACTCCTATTATAACCAGATATTGTATGTGCCAACACTTGGCTATAATTTATATGACGGCTTTACTCCTGGGATACGATTTCACAACAAAACCATATTAGACAAACCCTTTACCTTTGATATTAATCCTGCCTATTCAATTAAAGCAGGAACGATATCAGGTTCATCTGCTTTTTCATTAAACCACTATTATAGGGATAGCAAACTTTATAATGCCCGGTATTCTATCAGCCAAAATTATTTTCATTATGCACCCAATGCTGCGTATTTCAGACTAAATCCAATGGTACAATTCCGAATTCGGGAAGAAAATTTCAGAGACAATCGAAAACAGTTCATCATTGCACGTCAGGTAATTGTGCATCGTGAAGCAAGTGACTATATAACAGATAACTCTGAACCTAATTATTCTGTTTTTAATGCCCGTTATGTGAATACCAAAACCGAATTGATCAATCATTTTAGTTTTATGACGGATGTACAATTTTCTGGTAATTTTGGAAAACTCGCAGGTGAAGTCGAGTATAGAAGATTATTTGAAAACAATCGCAAACTAAATTTAAGAGTATACGCGGGAAGCTTTTTATATAACACATCAAATTCAGATTATTTTAGCTTTGGTTTAGACCGTCCTACAGATTATTTATTTGA
The DNA here is from genome assembly GCA_965650235.1 of uncultured Flavobacterium sp. GTDB lineage: Bacteria > Bacteroidota > Bacteroidia > Flavobacteriales > Flavobacteriaceae > Flavobacterium. The sequence continues at coordinate 6,465 of CBFGNY010000137.1, forward strand.
TTACAATTTTTACGGAAGATCTGAAAATACCGGTTTTTTTAGCCAGCAGTATATCATTGCCGAAGGCGGGTTTAAGTCAATGATCGAGCCAAGATACGCTAATCAATGGATGACAACCCTGAATGCGAGTTATTCTGTATGGAACTGGATAGAAGCTTATGGCGATCTGGGTTTCATGAAAAACAGGCATCAAAAAGAACAGTTCGTGTATGATAGCGGTATCCGATTAAATCTTGTACCAGACTATTTTGAAGTTTATTTTCCGGTTTATTCGAATAACGGATGGGAAATTTCTCAAAATAAATATGAGGAAAAAATAAGATTTGTTATCACATTATCTCCCAAAACATTAGTTAATCTTTTTACCCGAAAATGGTTTTAATCAATTAAAATTTAAGCAATAATATAAATTATTATTAGTTTAAGACCGCTTTACATGCAAATTAATTAAAAAAAATACGTAGTTTTTAGAATTTAAATACAAATAATTAAATTATATTTATTTTAAGGAATTATGATTATTGATAGATTTTGAGTAATTTTGCAGTCTAAACATGACCATTCCAGATTATGATTAAAGAAAAAAGCAATACTACATTAACCTTCGAAGATTTTAAAACAGAAGTATTAAATGACTATAAAATTGCAGCTACCAGTCGGGAATGCAGCCTTTTAGGACGCAAAGAAGTATTGACAGGAAAAGCCAAATTTGGAATATTTGGTGACGGTAAGGAAGTACCGCAGCTTGCAATGGCAAAAGCGTTTAAAAACGGAGATTTCCGTTCAGGATACTACCGCGACCAGACCTTCATGATGGCAATTGGCGAATTTACTCCCAAACAATTTTTCGCTGGTTTGTATGGTCATACTGATATAAACTTTGATCGAATGTCAGCCGGAAGACAAATGGGCGGGCACTTTGTAACGCACAGCTTAAACGAAGACGGATCCTGGAAAGACTTGACGCAACAAAAAAATTCAAGCGCAGACATATCACCTACAGCCGCACAAATGCCAAGATTACTGGGATTAGCACAGGCTTCAAAGATTTACAGAAATGTAGACGGAATAACAACAAAAGACAAATTCTCTGTAAACGGAAATGAAATTGCGTGGGGAACTATAGGAAACGCAAGCACATCTGAAGGTTTGTTTTTTGAAACCATAAATGCTGCCGGAGTTTTACAAGTGCCGATGGTAATGAGTGTTTGGGATGATGAATACGGGATTTCTGTACACGCCAGACACCAGACAACAAAAGAAAACATATCTGAAATACTAAAAGGATACCAACGTGATGAAGATTCAGACGGATATGAAATTTTCAGGGTAAAAGGCTGGGATTATGCAGAGCTGGTTTCTACTTATGAAAGGGCAGCCGCTATTGCACGTGAACATCACATTCCGGTTTTAATTCATGTAAATGAGCTGACACAACCACAAGGACACTCAACTTCCGGATCACATGAACGCTACAAAAATAGCGAAAGACTTGCCTGGGAAAAAAATTACGACTGTATCCGCCAGATGCGTTTATGGATGATCGCCATCAATATTGCTTCTCCGGAAGAATTGGAAGAGATAGAATCTGAAATTAAAAAAGAAGTCCTGGAAGCTAAAAAAGAAGCCTGGAACGAGTTTATCAATCCAATCATTGAAGATCAAAAAAATCTTTTAGCCTTATTGGAGCAAATTTCGGATGCAAGTATAAATCATAAGGATAAAATCCAGAAATACATATCGGAATTAAAAGCTATTAAAAATCCTTTAAAAAAGGAAATGTTAATGATTACAAGACGAATATTACGTTTTGTAGAAGTTCCAAACAGCAAAATACTGGTATCAAACTGGATTACAAATTATATTGCCTTAACGCAGCCTAGGTTCAGCAGTAATTTATACTCCCAATCGCAGTCAAATATATTTTCTGTTCAAAAAGTATTGCCGGAATACTCCGAGAACGCAAAGCCTGATTTAGACGGGAGAATGATCCTTCGTGACAATTTTGATGCGTTGTTTACCAAATATCCTGAAGTCCTGATTTTTGGCGAAGATGTTGGAAACATTGGTGACGTAAATCAGGGTCTGGAAGGCATGCAGGAAAAGTACGGTGAACTTCGTGTTGCCGATGTTGGTATCCGTGAAGCTACTATAATTGGTCAGGGAATAGGCATGGCATTGAGAGGCTTACGTCCAATTGCTGAGATTCAATATTTAGATTATCTACTTTACGCGATCCAAATCATGAGTGATGACCTGGCAACTTTACAATACAGAACGGTTGGAAAGCAAAAAGCTCCGTTGATTATCAGGACCCGCGGACATCGTTTGGAAGGTATCTGGCACTCAGGTTCTCCAATGGGAATGATCATTAATGCTATTCGTGGTATTCATGTTTTGGTTCCGAGGAATATGACCCAGGCTGCAGGATTCTACAATACACTGCTCGAATGTGATGAGCCGGCTTTAGTAATCGAATGCCTAAATGGTTACCGCTTAAAAGAAAAAACACCTTTAAACTTTGGTGAATTTAAAACACCGATTGGTGTGATTGAAACATTAAAACAGGGTTCAGATATTACTTTAGTTTCTTATGGATCAACTTTACGACTGGTAGAGCAGGCTGCAATTGAATTATTAGATTTAGGGATTGATTGCGAAGTAATTGATATTCAGTCATTACTTCCGTTTGACGTGAATAAGGATATTGTAAAAAGTATAGCCAAAACAAATCGCTTATTGGTAATTGACGAAGATGTTCCGGGAGGGGCTTCGGCGTTTATTTTACAGCAAATTCTGGAAGAACAGGATGCTTACCATTATTTGGACAGCAAGCCTCAAACACTGACAGCAAAAGCTCACAGGCCTGCTTACGGAACAGATGGTGATTATTTCTCGAAACCTTCTGCCGAAGATATCTTTGAAAAAGTATATCATATGATGCATGAAGCAAATCCATCTAAATTTCCAACCTTATACTAAGCATCTTAATTGATATAAAAAAGCTCCAGATTAAAGACTTGGAGCTTTTTCCATTTTCAATAAGTTTATCAGTAAAAAATCAATTCTGCCAAAAAATTCAATTTTGCAATAAAAGAATATTTTAACTACCAAAAGAAATGGTTTCAAAATCAAATGTATTATATTACATCTTTTTTCTGATAGCTTGCTTTGCCAATACAAGCAAGGACTTGTAAAATTTGAAATTAATCGAATGACTATAATTATTACTTTTTGTGTTTTACTGCTAGTGGCGTATCTTTTTGATTTGACTTCATCAAAAACAAAAATCCCTTCTGTGATATTACTTTTACTTTTGGGGTGGATTGTGCGACAAATAACCAATTTTCTACTTATTGATTTACCTGATTTTTCAATGGTCTTGCCTATTTTCGGTACTATTGGACTGATTTTGATTGTATTGGAAGGCGCACTTGAATTAGAATTAAATCAATCTAAAATTGGTTTAATAAAAAAATCCTCTCTCGGTGCTTTCTTTCCATTAATAGCGTTGTCTTTTATAATTGCGTATCTATTGCAATACTACGGCGGTTATCCTTTTAAAACATGTTTATCAAATGCAATTCCATTTGCCGTAATCAGTAGTGCTATTGCAATACCGAGCGTACGAAACCTTAGTACAAGTAAGAGAGAGTTTGTAACTTATGAAAGTAGTCTTTCTGATATTTTTGGGGTAGTTTTTTTCAATTTCGTTTTGTACAACACTAATTTTGGAGCATCTACGTTTGGTTATTTCTTCTTTCAGATAATAATTATCATTGTTATTTCTTTTTTGGCTACTATTTTACTATCCTTTTTATTAAACAAAATAGATCATCACATAAAATTTGTTCCTATTATTTTGCTGACTATTTTGATATATGAAATTTCAAAAATGTACCATCTGCCCGCTTTGCTTTTTATTTTGATATTTGGGCTTTCTATTAATAATTTTGACGAACTGAAAAGGTACAAATGGAGTGAACGTTTTCGTCCTGATTCCTTAACCAAAGAGGTTGATAAATTTAGAGAATTAAATATTGAAGCTGCTTTTGTTGTTCGTGCACTATTTTTTCTGCTGTTTGGATATTTACTGGAGACATCCGAAATATTGAATCCAGATACCTTTATTTGGGCGATTGGTATAGTAGCTATCATATTTTCAATACGTGCTGTACAGTTATTCTTGTCTAAAATGCCTTTAATGCCCTTACTTTTTGTAGCACCCAGAGGTTTAATTACAATATTATTGTTTTTAACTTTAGATGCATCACAAGACATTCCTTTAGTTAATAAATCACTAATTATACAAGTTATTTTATTGACAGCTTTCTTAATGATGTTTGGTATTTTAGCTACTTCAAAAAAACTTGAATTACAGCATCAGGAAGAAGAAAAAGAAAAATCAGCAGGAGATGGTGCTAAAATTCAAAATTCAACAGAAATTTAATTGCATTTTTACTTTCATTAAGGCATAATCAGACTATCTTGAAGCAAGGATGCCCCTCGCCTTCTCTAAATCCTCAGCAGTATCAATTCCGATTCCAATATGAGTTGTCTCCACCATTTTAATACGTTTACCGAATTCGAGATATCGTAATTGCTCCAGCTTTTCAGAAGCTTCTAATGATTTCATCGGCAGACTGTAAAAGTCTAACAAAGCCTGTTTTCTGAAAGCATAAATTCCGATATGCTGAAAATAGCGAACACCAACATCTTTATCTCTTGGATACGGAATTACAGAACGCGAAAAATACAGCGCGAACTGCGATTGATCCACAACCACTTTCACATGATTCGGGTTATTAATTTCGTCTTCATCTGTAATTTCACGCATTAACGAAGCCAAATCAATTTTGCCATCTTCATCGTTTTTGAATACTGACAAAACCTGTTCAAGAGGGCCGGCTTCAGTAAAAGGCTCATCGCCCTGCACATTTACCACAATATCCACATCTAAATCTGCTACAGCTTCTGCAATTCGGTCACTTCCTGATTCATGTTCCTTGATGCTCATAATCGCTTTTCCGCCATTTGAAACAATTTCATTATAAATCAAATCAGAGTCAGTTACAACAAATACATCATCAAACAAATTTGTGGCAACAGAGGCTTCGTATGTTCTTAAAATTACAGTTTTACCTCCCAAATCCTGCATTAATTTGGCAGGAAAACGTGTTGATGCATATCGCGCCGGAATTACAGCTATTATTTTCATTTTATAGTCATTGCGAGGAACGAAGAAATCTCATCCCCATTATTAATTTTTTAATTTTCTTTGTGAATCTCTGTGAAAAATCTTTGTGCTACTTTGTGTAATAGTTTTACCGCAAAGATTCACAAAAGTACACAGAGATTCGCAGAGAGTTTTTTTATTTACATTATTTTTACTGAAGTCATACTCAAAGAACCCGCCAGTAATTTATCATTAAACAAGTTCAATTCTTCCGACTTTTCCTTTAAACCTAAGGTGTACAGCAAAGGCAAATAATGATCCGGTGTTGGTATCGCCAATTGGACTGCTTTATTCATCTTTTCGAAATCCATCAAAGGTTGAAAATTACCATCCAACAAATAATTATTGATAGTTTCACGTGCTTCAATTGCCCAATCAAAGCCATAATTATCTTTATCAAAATTCCTGAAATCAACCAAACGTAAATTGTGTACAATATTTCCGCTTCCGATAATTAAAACTCCTTTTTTACGCAATGATTGTAATTTCTGAGCCAACTCAAAATGATATTGTCCCGATTTTGTATAATCAATACTCAACTGAATAACCGGAACATTGGCGTCAGGATATAAATGTTTAATCACACTCCACGCTCCATGATCCAATCCCCAATGTTCATCTAAATCAACATGAA
>CBFGNY010000138.1:0-12272 GCA_965650235.1 uncultured Flavobacterium sp.
AGAGTCTCAAATGTTTTATTATTTAGAGATTATTTAAATAAGCTTGATTTATGGAAACAAAAATTAGGTTTTGACAGTGATAGAATTTATCTTGGAAAGGGAAGGAGTTTCCACAATTTATTTTTAAAGATTTCTGCAAACTGGGTAAATGAAATTAAAAACCAAGATGAATTTAATAATGATTTATTAAATTTAATTGATGTTGAATTAAAAGGAGGAAGGTTTTATGATGATTTATTTATTTATTTATTTATATATTGGGAATTATGTAAAGATTTTAAAGAAATAAAGGAACATGATTTGCCAAATCCTTATGAACCTCTAATTAAAATAATTATGAGAAGCGAATATATTTACACTCAAAATGGAAATATACAAATCGATAATATAACAATTAATAATCTAGAGAAATATAATAATTATCACTTACCATCTTTAGAATTTGATTTTCTAGATTATATTGATGAAATGAGTGAAAAGAATAAGGTAATTCCTAATCAAGAAAAAACCAATCAATTGTGGGAAGAGTATTCAAAAAAAAAACATAATTAGTAATCTCATATTATCTGTCTAGTTCGAAAAAAAGTTTACATATTTAATTGTCATGCAAACCTATTTCCAGAACAAGCTACTCTTAAAAAAACAGCTCAAAGACCAAACCCTTTGAGCTGTTTTAAAAACTACAACCTCAGTAAAAAATACTGACGCAAAAGATCATAAAAAACTGTCATTCTTCAGACAGAAAATGATAATCTGACAATCCAAGAAATTACATTCTATAACATTCAAATGGAAACTTAAAACCACAAGTTTCCCTAACCTGCTATTGGTTTATTCCAAAAACATACCACACAAATTTTCCGTTTGCTTTACAACTCTGTAAAGTCATAGAACATCACTGTTCAACCACTATGCACAAATTTTTCAAACAACAATTTTAGGCCAATCTTTACAGTATCAAAAGGAAAAAACGCTATTAGAGTGTCTTTTTTGAAACTATAATATGAGCCCGAATAAATTGCGGTAAACCCTATAAAACCGAATATAGATTACTAATTTGATTATGCAGATGGGTTGTAACAATCAGAATTCAATCATGCAAAATATGAACAAAAATTAAAGTCAAAAAATACTGAATATGCCAAATAATCCAATTACAGCGGTTCCAATTCCTACACCAAGATATTATCCCCGATTATCAGAGATAGTTGCCGTAGATGACTTACCCGAGTTTTTATCGTTTGTCCAAGATGGTTTAAATTCCATTTTTGATAAGATTCATTATAAAAACTTACAATATTCCAAAGGGTATCGCGGCGACTCGGCTTTTTACAGCCTTGATATCGTAACGAGCAAAAAACTGGCTCTTCCTTTGCCCTTTGGTTTAGGACTTGTGCTTAATCCTGATCTCGACGGTGATTCAACTATTTCATCGTTTCCTATCACCCTTGAATATCAATGGGAAATTTTAGCTTTCCTGAAAACATTCAGCTCGAGCAGTTTTTCTTTTTCCTTAGACGATTTTTATAACGTAGGATTACAGGTTTTCCGCATCAGCGAAGAACAGGTAATTGCCCACATGTTAAACATTTTTGTTGAAGCTGGTGAGGGCAAAACCAAATACGAACAGCTTTTAGAAGACATTAATGACCTGGGAGGAACTAATTTAGAATTCCTGGGAGATGCAGAGCAGTCTATTGATGGTGTTATCACGCTTATCAACAATAATACAACGATTACAAAATCGATTCCAATGCTTTTGTTTGCTGTTTATATCTTACAGGATGAGATAGCAGATACCAAAAGAAAGCTGCAGGAATTTTATAACATCATTGCTCCTGACGGAATCGAAGCCCACATCAGAAGAATTATTACGCCAAAGGCAAAAGCTACTTTGGCACTGAGCGCCGGTATTGAGTTTCCGCCAAACATCCTAAAACCAGTTACCGAATTGGGGCAGCCTGACAACCAAGCAACTAAATCAACATTTGTTTTTGCCAAAGCCCAATTGTATGCAGACACTGAAGCCGGTATTGGGTATCAATTAGAATTGGGAGGATCATTATACCCTCCTAAAGCTATGATTGGCAACACCGGAATGATCCTTGAATTAGACACTTTAAAAGTCGATTTAAGCAAGAAAACCAACATCCCGGAAGCTGATGCTGATGGGCGTCCAAATGACTTTGTAGGCGTTTATGCAAGAGCAGTATCGATTAGCCTGCCTTCAAAATGGTTTAATCCCCCTCCTGAGGAAGAAGAAGGTACGGAGCCTACCATAAAAATTGGAGCTTCTGATTTATTGATTGGATCAGGAGGATTATCCGGAAATATCTATCTGGAAACAATTCCTGTACCTATTAATGGCGAATTCAGTTATTTTATCGACAAATTCGACTTAGTTTATCCCGTTACTATGTATGGAAAAAAAGAGGGAAGCGACGAAGTAGAAGAAATTGAAATTGAAGATTATGATGCCTTAATTGAGTTTTTACAGCAATTAAAAACTGCCGGGCTGCCTTACCCTTTTAAATATCCTTTAACATTAGAAACTAAAGAAGATGTAGTACATGCAACTATTAAACCATCTTCTATTTATACTTTTAATAATGCAAAAGATTACCAGGCATTTTTGTCGCAGCTTATTGAAAATACACTTTGGAAAACTATAGGTTCACCTAGCAGAGGATTTAAGGTAGGTTTCAACAAATTTGATATTTCTTTTAAGCAAAACAAGGTTATCGGCTCTAATATTAAAGGCCAGTTAATCCTTGAAAAATTTAAAGATGCTGATAACAACCCATTCAGTGCAATTATTGAAGGGCACTTATACGACGATGGCGACTTTAATCTTACCGCTTCATTTAATAAAGAAAATCCTCCTACTGCTACATTATTCAAGTTTGTACGTTTTGATTTCTTAAGCATGGAACTTGGAAAAGAAGATGACGATTATTATATAGGTACCTCCTGTCACATTACATTTCCTAATCCTGTTATGAATCAAATCATGGAGGGACAAGGTATTAGTATCGAAAAACTGCGCGTGTACAGTGACGGAAGCATTGAAGTTGAAGGAGGTTCTATTCCTATTCCAAGACCTATTAATATAAATCTGGGACCGGTAAAAGTTTCCGTTACCAATATTAATTTTGGCTCAACCCAAATTAATGGCCGTAAATTTAACTTCTTTGGATTTGATGGCGCCATTAGTGTCAACCCTTTAGGAGTTGATGCCCGTGGGGAAGGTATTAAATATTATTTTCCTGTTGATGGTAGTTTTGACGGTGACTTTTTAAGAATCCAGACCATCGAAGTCGATTTGATGATTCCGGGAACAGCTACAACTGAATCGGCTATGGCTATTATTCACGGTATGATTTCGCTTCCTGAACCGGGAAAATCAAAAGAATTCATGGGTGAAGTTTCCCTAAAATTACCAAAAGCCAAAATATCCGGTAGTGTTGGAATGCGCTTTATGCCTAAATATCCAGCCTTTTTAGTTGACGCTTCTATTGAGCTGCCAACCCCAATTCCGATTGGATTTATGTCAATCTCAGGTTTCAGAGGTCTGTTAGGCTACCGATATGTGGCAACAAAACAAGCAGTGGGGTTAACTACAGATGCTTCGTGGTACGACTTTTACAAATCTCCAAAACCGGGAATTAATATTAAAAAATTCGCTGGCCCACCGGATTCTCTAGAATATGACTCGCCTTTTTCTATTGGGGCCGGAGCAACATTAGGAACTACAGGTGACGGCGGATACATCATGTCATTACGAGCCATGTTACTGCTCTCGCTGCCGAACCTGTTTTATGTAGATGCAGGATTAAACGTTATTTCAAAAAGACTGGGCATGATTGAAGATGATCCTAGCAATCCTCCCTTTTTTGCCATGGTTGCTTTTGGTGATGATTCGTTAGAATTAGCTGCCGGAGCCAACTTTAATATTCCTAAAGACAAAGGAGAAATCTTTCAGTTAAAAGCGCTATTACAAGCCGGATTTTACTTTAAAAATCAAAAGCCGTGGTATGTAAATTTTGGAACGAGAACTAATCCTATCGAGGCAAGAATATTTAATTTATTCAACGTCAAGGCTTTCATTATGATTTCTGCCCAGGGAATCGAAGCCGGTGCCAGATTGGATCTTAACTTAGAAAAATCATTTGGCCCAGCCAAAGTAAAATTATGGGCTTACTTAGAAATGGGAGGAAAAATTTCATTCAAGCGTCCTCAAATGGGAGGCTACATGAGTGCAGGCGGAGGTATCCGTATCAAAATCTGGATTGTGAATGTTGAGGTTGTTTTAAGTACCATATTTTCAATCGAGTCGTTCAAACCATTTTTAATCTATGCGCAATTACAATTATCTGTACGCGTTAGAATTGGCTTTATTAAAATCCGTAAAAGTTTCAAAATTGAACTTCAATGGGATATCAACAGAATCATAGACCGTACGCCTTACAGTCCGCTTCCAAAAGGAACAGTAGGAGACGATCTCGACGACAGAACATCTGACTCTGTAAAAGGGGTACATATGCTTACCAATCAGGCCTTTGCTCTTGATTATTTCAAACTGCCAGGTGAAAAAGGGTATGATGCTTCTAAATTCGCTAATGGAAAACCTTTAGGAGGTGCCATTAAAAAAGAAATTCCGTTGGATACGTATATCGATATTAAAATGGCTAAAGGATTACTGCCAAATCCTGAATTAAGAAACAAGATTGGAGGCTATACCGCTGATGCAAAAAATTATACGGTTTTAATGCCACCGGACAAAACCACCAAAGCCGGCAGAACGCTTCGCCAGGTTAAACATCAGTTTTCTATTAAATCTATTGGATTAAGTACCTGGAATTATACAACATCTCAATGGGAGGAATATCATCCTTTTGAAGCTGTTGTAAAAGAAAATGAAAGAACACCTCAATTAAAGAACTTACCATGGGCACAATGGCAAAAAGCAATTGACCAATATGATACTATTCGTGTTTTGGCAACCAATCCGTTCTCGTTTTTAAGTGCCGGAGAACCGGGCTGGCATGTCCCTGAACAATACGGAATTACCGCTTCTAAATTGTTCTGTGTGTCTGACAAAATCGAACCTGAACATACCGATTTTCTCAATAAAAATATTGGAACACGTTATTATGTACCAACTCAATATGAGTCTGATAAAATTAACGGACTTTTCTTTAAACTTATTGGTGAAGACCAAATTATCGGTTCTGCAGAAGACGAAGGTGAAATAGGAGATTTTATGAGTATCACCGGAGAAACTAATCCGCATGGTTTTAGCAGGTCTTTATCTTTCAGAAATTATAACCAGCTGGAAATCCTGTTCCCTGATTCGGCTATGGAGCCTATGCTAAGATTGAGTACTCAGGCAAAAGAAGTAAAAATAAGTGCTTTAACCTCTTATCTAAAACATGACACTGACAAACTTGTTACTTATGAAAAAGTGAAGTTGAAAAAAACGGCAGAGGGAGCAGCTTCAGAGGAATTAACCTACACGAAGCAAGAATTACTGTCAGCCATAACCTTATTTCACGAAAACAATGAGGACGCTTCAAAAAACAAAATAGACAAAATCATCATTACTCCTGTAGGTGCCAATACAGAACGTATTATTGAAATCAGAAATGAAATTGCAGGAATGTTTGATGAAACCTATAATGATGAAGAGGGAAATATTAGTATTTCTACACCTTCAGAACCAGAAAGATACAATGAGTTATTGGACGAATTGGCTGTGCTAAAAGCTGATGCCGGTAATACCAATGTAACTCCTGTTGGAACTCCAGCTGCCCTAACCTATACTAATTTTTACGGTTATGCTGGAAAAACGGTTTATGAATTCAATAGTGTTTTTAAATATGGTGATACAAGTATTATTTCTTTCAGTCCGCAAGAAAACACGACAGTTCTTTTACAAATTGATGCGAAAGGAAACATACTAAGAGAGCGTTTGCTAAACGGAGTGGTTACTTCTATGCAGGTTGTAAATGGCAATTTATTACTTACACAGGGTATGGATGCCAGCCAGTGTAAAGGAATTGGGAAAGCTATTATTAATACTGATTTTATTGTGGGATGTTCAGGTCCGGCCGCTGCAATGGCAATTATTGAACTAGATTCAGAATTAAACCAAATCTTTGGAAAACAGTATAATAATACTTACTCTTTAACTTTCAACAAGCTGTTTCCTTTGGCAAACAATGAGCTGTTATGGATCAATACACTAACGAATAAAACACAAATCAACTGGGTTAACGGTACTGACCGTGCTGTTATCCAGCGTGTAGAAATCAATACAACTGCAATTAAGGCCCTTCAGCATAATGCAACTGAATTTAGTCTGATCACAAAAGACAAAAAAATCATTCGTTTGAGCATTAATCCGGCTACAAAAGCAATAATTGTAATGAATACAAAAGTAGTTTCGGATGTTTCAATTATCGAAATTATTGATGCCGTGATTGCAAATAATAAAATTTTAGTTTCAGTTAAATTGGCAAACGATAAATTTGGATTGGCACAAATTGACGGTACTACACTGAATATTGCTAAAAACGATACCATTTTTGATTCGGCTGTTTATTTGTCAAATAAACCGTTAAGTGACAATTCTGTTATTTCTTACAACAAAAGTTATTTATTCGTATTCGATAGCGCATTAGGGCTTACACGATTAATCAAAAGAGGAAGTAACGAAGATAAAGCCTCTATTATTAACATCCAAAATGAACCGTCGGCAAATGAAATCCTGATGCTTTCGTCTAAAAATAATGAGAAAGGAGTTTACTTCTCCTTATTTAGTAATCTGTTTGACAACTGTTCACTTCATTCTGCTGCCCTTAATCCGGTTACGCTGTCAACCTCAGCTTTAGCAAATGGAACTGCCTTGTTAACAGGACTTGATACAGTAACAAATACAAACTATACAAAAGGTCCTAAAACTTCGAAATTAATTACGGTAAACAATGTTATTTGCTCAAACGCAATCAATGAAGATGAGGAATTAGGATATACTACTTGTGTCCAGCGTATTGACTGGTTAAGTAAAGAGAGTTACATCCATAATATCAATATACCTGGAGCTGCAGCTGTAGAAGCAGACAATAAGGCTATGGAGAAGGCAATTCAGGAAACTTTGCAGCCTATCTGGAGACCAAACACTACTTATTGTTTACATTTTACTCTAACAGATAAAATAGATGACAAAGACGAGAAAGATTTTGAATACTATTACGGTTTTAAAACATTGGGACCTGTTGGCCACTACCCTGTTCCAGCTCCTGCAACTCCAGCCGGTCAGCTGCCTGCCCCACAAAATGAACTGACCAATTTATCCAACTCTCCGTTGAGTTCATTGAGACAATATTTAGATTATAACCGTTCTTACCCGAATGCAGATGGTAATCTTTTACAATCAAAACCTTCTTTCTACGGAAACGAAGATTGTAAAGTAGCCCTGTTTTTTACAAGTACGTATGCACGTCATATGTTTAAGAACTGGGATGAGTATGGCACAAATACTAACAGACCGGCTCTCAAAGGCGCATTGAACCTTACTATTAAAGATCCGCTTAATGACGTTCTTATCCCTTATCCATTGGATATCAATGGGATTACATATCCTAAACCAAACCTTGAAGAAGAATCATGGGTTGACGATAATGACCCGAGAATTCCATTAGGTATTCAAATGTTAAAAAACTTAGCTGAAAACACCTCGGGAATGAAGTGTACATTGAAAATTGGGACTGCCTTAAAACCAAAATCATATGGTTATGAAGTAAAATTAACTGATTTAAAACCTTCTAAATTATACACCGTTTTAGTAAATAATTATTATGATCTTAACCCAGATCCAATTGCAAATGGTAAAAATGTCTTAGTACACCAGTTTGGGTTCAAGACTTCACGATATAAAAATTTCAGGGAACAAGTAGAAAGTTTTTATACTCCTATCGATGAAAATGAATCGCGTAAAGCCATATTCGATGTTAATTTAAGCTTAGCGCAAAATCAGGTTGATGCCTTGTATCATTTGGTTTCTGCAGCAGTAACTGACAACGCATTAAGTAATGCCATTACTACCGAATACCTGCACCCGTTTGATCGTGCAATTGACGGAATTTTAAAAATGTCCCCTCTTGATCCTGCACAAAGTACTGAAATCAACCGAATTGTTGATACTGTCACAGGCGATGTTGTAGCATTGTTGATTCGTAATCCGGAGCCGTTTAATATTCCAAAAATTCCTTTAAGTGAAATTAAAGACACCATTATTATAGGAAATCCGGGTATTGAAACAATAAACGGAATAGATAAAGAAATATTTATTAAAAATCCGGATTTCAAGGTACTGCATTCAAAAGATTATTCTCAGGTACTGATTATGCACGACAGCAAAAAAATTGCACAAGCCGAAAATGGTTTAAACATCCTGTTTGAATACAGAGAATGGAATAATGACAGAACTGTTATAAATGGTTTAGTGCCTTTGACATTATCTGCAAAAAAACAAATATTACGAAATATAAATCTCTAAAAAACAATAAAATGAGTTCAATAAATCTCCAGGAGAGCCAGTTTTCGGGTTGCGAAACCTATATAGCTATCGTTGTCGACGAATCGGGTTCGATTAATGCAGACGAAGCAAAGCAAATACGTGAAGGGCTTTCCTCATTTATCAATTCTCAGGCTCAGAGCAACATTACACTGTCCTTAATCGGAATGTCGAACAGTGATAATGATTCCAGAATTGGGCATGTACTTCAAAAAAGAATCTCAGGCAATCAGGAAGAATTTTTAGAATGGATTAAAGACTATAATTTAAGATCAGTCCATCCGCAATCTGATTATTGGGCATCCGGTTTGTCTGTAGTCGACAATCTTACGGTAATTCCGGATGTTGTTGTCATTGTTACTGATGGACTTCAGGTCAACGATACCAATTTACTTAAAGATTTATATAGCGATCTAAACCAAAAATCACATGTTTTTGTTTATGGCGTAACCAGCACCGAGAGTAATGCTGCCGAATTGATGACACCGCTAAATTTTTATTTAGGACAAACACCTGTATTAAAAAGCAATGGAGTTTCTGTTCTGAATTCAGATTACATCAGGGTTCCTGACTTTAGTACTTTAGGAGACGTGTTAGACCAACTCAATAAAGATTTATCCGATGAGCAGATTGGATGCGTTTCTAATGTAAGCATCGTTGAAAACAAACTGACTTATCCTGTTTTAAGAAAAGGCCTTGCCGTAAATCAGGCTGCCGGTACATTAGTCCTGAAAAACAAAAGCCGAATTGCCCTTACACTGGCAGCCGGAACAAGAATCCATATAGCCAGTAACCTGAACGGATTAGTTTTTAAAATCAATGAAAATGTTACCATTCCTGCCTTATCACAGGCAGAAGTGGTCATAAGAATTGAGGGGACACCAAAGGTTATTGGCAATTCTTCTGCACTTCTTGTTATAAATAAAGTTAAAAACCCTAATGGGTTTAGCATTCATTTTAATGTAACTAAAGAAGTACAAATTGTTGACATAACTTCAGATACCACAGCATTACAATCTACCAGCCTGCAAATTGCTGCTGCTGGTTCGAGGGGAATTGACAGTACAAAAGGGATTCATTTACGCTGGTTTCTTGCCGGGGAATTAGGAGAAAAACATCTTCCGAAAGGAAATTTATTTACCGGCACAAACTTTCATTATTTCAACAAGCCTGATGATTTTGTTAAAGTCTACAGAGCGCCTTATACCAAAGTCGGTACTACTTTAAATTTAAATAACAATCCACAAGTTGTAGACAATAGCAATGCATTCTGGATTTATAAAATCAATGCCAAAAGATCGATTTATGTTCGTTTTGCTGAAAAATCAAAATATGCTTCGGTATTACTTACTATCAATCCATTACAGAATGCATCGGCTTTTATTGCGGCTTACGGAAACAATGTAATCGAATTTGAGAATAAAAATGAATTGTTTTTTGCAGCAGAATTAAACTTTAGTTCTGTTAACAATAACAGCCTTGTAAGACTGGAAACGTTGTCTGTGGCCGAAAACACTATTTTGTCACCAAAAAGAGTTACCAATCGTAAAACGTATTCTTCTACAGAAGCAACTGCAATTCGCGTAGTGGCAGAAAATGGCCGAAGTGTTCAGTTTAAAGCAAATAACTGCCTTTTAAATGTAATCAAATTTGAATTTTATTCAGATTTTATCCAGCATGCAAATGATAATGGAAATTGGGACCTGAAAGGAAAATATGCGCTAAACACAGACGACAATAAAGTATTTGAGCAGTTAGAACCAAAATTAAATTCGGTTCACGGCAAATGGCTAAAATACAATGATGGTCAGTATGTTAACATTAAAAACTATAAAGATAAATGGAACAAACCAACAAGCATTGACGATAGAAATATTAAGAAGGTCGTTGAAAATTATCTAACCATAAGTCAGGAAGAGCCTTTAAATCCTACTGCTATAGAACCTGTTTCTTTTGGAGATCAGGTATTGGCAGGTGAACCTGAAGAAAACCAGAATCCTCAATACGTATCAAACACGACTACCGTATCCAATCTTGATTTATTAAACATAGCAGCAAACGACTATCATGTTGCACGTATGCTGGGCCTTGGATTCATTGATATTGATGAAACAGTTTTATCAGGAGAATTTATTTACCTTACGGAATACACCACGCTGGCGGATTTAAAAGATGTTTCAAAGCCCAAAAAAGTATTGCATCTTTCTATGAGTATCCCTACTTCTGTAACCACAGAAAGATTGCCTCTTCCTGTACAATTAAGTAAAATTGTACCTGGTTTAAGTGTCGATTCAGAAGAAAATGAACCGATGAAAATTACCGATAAGGACGGATACAGTTTTGATGGAAAGAAAAGATTTGTAAGCTTATTCATGAAAGACATCATGGATTACGATATTAGTACTAAATTCTTTAGTTCTTCATTAGAATTTGACGGAAGTTCTTTTACTTTTCCAATTTATGTAGGTGTCGATCACAAAATTGAAGGAACAGACCTTACTTGGGTAAAACCTGAACTGGCTTCGGATCCGGAATATTACAATGTCAATAAAGACCTGGAGGAATCTTTTTATGAGCCTAATCCAATTATTATTCCTGAGGCCGGGCAGTCGATTTTGAATGTACGTCAGGAAAAACCAGGAACTCATACTTATGTGTATCAGGGATATGGCATTAATATTTTTTCGAGAGCGACATCCGGCGGTGAAGTAAGTATCAGATCTGAAATCAAGCCTGCTAATACACTGATCCCTCCTACCGGTATTAATCCGCTTTTAATTACTAAGGAAAAGCCTTTGATGTTTACCTCACAAACGGAACAAGAGCGCTTTGATGCGATTACCGGAGATGATAAAACTTTTATCAGGGTTCTTTTTGAATATTCTTCAATTCAGGAATTAGTCAAATATAATATTCCGGAAGGAATGACTGTTGCAGAAGCTGAAGAAACAGATACTATCTATCCGGATGATAAGGAAGTATTTGCAGATTCTTTTAAGCTGTATTTCAGGGACAGCCTTCCTCAAATAGAATATGGAGCCATTAGAGGAGAAATTAATAATACAACATTTAACGATCTTACCTCGATTATTACAATTGAGAAAAGCTATACAATGGCCAGTACAGGCGAAAAAATTAATTTAAACAGCGATAATTTAAATCGATTTGTTGGAGGAATTTTAACTCTTGGCGATGAAAACTATGTTATCCAGAATATAATTCCGGTTTATGTTAAGGATGTAAATAATAATGATGTATTTGATAGAGCCGAAGTTCATGTCCTTAAAAAAGAAGTAACAGACAGCATTCTTGCAGAGGGTGAAGCTACGGTTGATTCTGAACAAATTAAAGACATCAAAATACCTGAAAACCGTTTATGTGCTTTGGTAGAAAACATGCTAACCAAAAGCAATTGGCATCCTTTAGGGGCAGTTAATTTTAAAGTAGACTATCCTGAAACGTTAAAAGATGTCAACAGAGAAACTATTAAATTCATAGACAATCAAGGTATTGAAAAATTACAAATAGAAAAAACAAGAGGAATCTGGGAAAATGCCGTAATTGAAAGAGTTACGGAAAAGAGTTATCAAATGGATGCTCAGGGGAACTTTGTTTTAGATTCTGAAGAAAATCTGATTCCATTGGCAGATGACGATATGAAGCATTTAGGATTATATAAAATAACCTTTCCTAA
>CBFGNY010000139.1:0-12240 GCA_965650235.1 uncultured Flavobacterium sp.
ATTTAAAACGGCATTTAGATAAGTCATTTTCTGCAATTGTTCAACAATATCATTTGTTGATGATTCAATTTCAAAAATTTCCTGAAACACCTTTTCTTGTACTTCTGGGTATTTTCCCAAAAGATGCAAAGTAAAAGTCAGTGCATTTGCAGTAGTTTCATGTCCGGCAATGAAAAGAATTTTTATTTCATCGATTAATTGCTGTATAGGCATTCCTTCTCCAGTATCTTCATATCTGGTTTCTAAAAGCATATTTAGCAAATCGTTGACCTCTTTTTTGGAAGCGGTTCTCTCTTCTATAATTTCTTTAATAATCAGATTATTTTCCTGAGCTAATTCCAAATGTTTTTTCACTTGTCCAGTTGCAGAAAACCACCACGCTTTATGAGGAAGCCTGATTTCTTTAATTAAGAAATTCTGAACTTCTTCAATAATAAATTTTATACGGTTTAACTTTTCTTCAGAAATCGAAAGTTCAAATAGAGATTTAGCCACAACGTTAAAAGCCAGCTGACTCATTACCGGAAACAGATCAACCGATTTGTCTTCAACTAAACCATCCAGTTCAGAAATAATAGTCTGATTCATGTTATCGACTAATTGATTCATTTTTTGTTTATGGAAAGCCGGTTGGATAAGTCTTCTTTGTTTCAACCAAAAATCTCCATCCACAGTTAAAAGACCATGTCCTAAATATTTTGAAAGATAAACAGATTGAAATTTAGACTTATGATAATTCTTCTGATTCTTCTGTAATATATACTGCGCTATTTCATTATCCCTTGATAAAATTATGTACTTAGAATTACCAATTTTAAGAGAAAAAGAATCACCAAATTTATCGAAATACTTTTTATGAAACGGAATGGGATTTTTACGCACACCTTCTGCATCCAAAAAAAATCTTATTATGGAAAGCTTATTTGGATAATTATATTTTTTATTCTCAGACATTGATAATAAATTAAAATAATCCGCCCTGAATGTTTGTATTTATTTTCCCTAAATGCTTATAAGCTTTATCAGTAACTTCACGTCCGCGTGGCGTTCTCATAATAAAACCTTCCTGAATTAAAAAAGGTTCATATACTTCTTCAATTGTTTCACTGCTTTCTGAAACTGCTGTCGCCAAAGTCGAAAGACCAACCGGACCACCTTTAAACTTATTGATAATAGTCAACAATATCTTGTTATCCATTTCATCAAGACCGTGTGCATCAACATTAAGTGCTTTTAAGGCATAGCGAGCAATTTCGAGATCAATAGTTCCATTACCTTTTATTTGTGCAAAGTCTCGAACCCTGCGCAATAATGCATTAGCGATACGGGGTGTTCCGCGACTGCGTCCTGCAATTTCAATAGCCGCATCAAGCGAAATAGGCATTTTAAGTATAGAAGAACTTCTTTCAACTATGGTTGTCAAAAGTTCAGTTGTATAATATTGTAAACGTGATGAGATTCCAAAACGCGCACGCATTGGAGCAGTTAATAATCCTGAACGAGTCGTTGCCCCAATTAATGTAAAAGGATTTAAATTGATTTGGACTGTTCTGGCATTTGGTCCGGATTCAATCATAATATCTATTTTAAAATCCTCCATTGCAGAATAAAGGTATTCCTCTACAATTGGACTTAACCGATGAATTTCATCAATGAATAAAACATCTCTCTCGTCAAGATTCGTAAGTAAACCCGCTAAATCGCCCGGCTTGTCCAAAACAGGACCTGAAGTAATTTTTATTCCAACTTCAAGTTCATTTGCTAAGATATTAGCTAAAGTAGTTTTACCCAATCCCGGAGGCCCATGAAAAAGAGTATGATCAAGTGCTTCACCACGCTGATTAGCAGCAGCAACAAAAACCTTCAAGTTTTCTAAGACCTGGTCTTGTCCGGCAAAATCATCAAATGACAGCGGACGCAATCTTCTCTCAAGATCTAGTTCTTCTGGATTGTATCCTTTTGTGGTAGGATCTAAATTTTCATTCATCTTACAAAGATATACAAAGTAATCAGTTTGTAAAACAGTAAAATCGAACAGACACAACTTTAACTAAACAAAAAAGACTATCAGAAATGATAGTCTTTTTAAAATATTTTTAGTGATGTAAAACTTGTTCACCTTCTCTCATCGGTACATTTTGCGGTACAAAATCGACATCATGATTTGGGTTACTGTAGTCATAAGGCCAACGATATACATGAGGAATTTCACCTGGCCAGTTACCGTGAATATGTTCTACCGGAGTTGTCCATTCAAGAGTTGTAGATCTCCATGGATTCTGAACAGCTTTTTTACCATAGAAAATACTACTGAAGAAGTTGTATAAGAACACCAATTGGAAAGCTCCTCCAATCAAAGCAAACATTGTAATTAAAACATTCACATTTTGCAAATCGTCAAATAATGGGAAATTTGTATTTGTGTAATAACGTCTTGGCAAACCAGCAAGTCCAATAAAGTGCATTGGAAAGAAAACTCCGTAAGCACAAACTGCTGTTACCCAAAAGTGAATATAACCTAAATTTTTATTCAACATTCTTCCGTACATTTTAGGAAACCAGTGGTAAATGCCAGCAAACATTCCGTAAAGAGCAGAGATACCCATTACTAAGTGAAAGTGAGCAATTACAAAGTAAGTATCGTGAACGTTAATATCCAAAGTACTGTCTCCTAAGATGATTCCCGTCAAACCTCCAGTGATGAAAGTAGAAACCATTCCAATAGAAAATAACATTGCAGGATTGAACTGTAAATTACCTTTCCATAAAGTTGTGATCCAGTTGAAGGCTTTTACAGCAGATGGAATTGCAATCAATAATGTAGTAAAAGTAAATACAGATCCTAAGAAAGGATTCATTCCTGAAAGGAACATGTGGTGTCCCCAAACAATTGTAGATAAAAATGCAATTGCAAGAACAGACATAATCATCGCTCTGTATCCGAAAATTGGTTTACGAGAGTTCGTCGCCATAATTTCAGAAACAAGACCCATTGCTGGCAAGATTACAATATAAACCTCAGGGTGCCCTAAGAACCAGAATAAATGCTCAAACAATACTGGAGAACCTCCTTGGTAATGTAAAACCTCTCCTGCAATATAAATATCAGATAAGAAGAATGAAGTACCAAAACTTCTGTCAAAAATCAACAATAAAGCAGCTGATAATAAAACCGGAAATGAAATAACACCAATGATAGCTGTTACAAAAAATGTCCAGATTGTAAGTGGAAGTCTAGTCATAGACATTCCTTTAGTTCTTAAATTGATTACAGTAACAATATAGTTCAAAGATCCCATCAAAGAAGATGCAATAAAAATTGCCATTGAAACTAACCATAAAGTCATACCAGTTCCAGAACCTGGAATTGCTTGTGGTAAAGCACTTAATGGAGGATAAATTGTCCAACCTGCAGAAGCTGGACCAGCTTCAACAAATAAGGAACATAACATTACTACAGCAGACAAGAAAAACAACCAATATGAAATCATATTCATGAATCCGGAAGCCATATCTCTTGCACCAATTTGAAGCGGAATAAGTAAATTACTAAATGTTCCACTCAAACCAGCCGTTAGTACAAAGAATACCATGATGGTACCATGAATTGTTACTAAAGCCAGATAAATATCATTTGCCATTACACCATCAGGTGCAAACTTATCGCCTAATAATACATTAAATATTTTAAAAGATTCTTCTGGCCATGCCAATTGCATCCTGAAAAGCAAGGACATTGCAACACCTATTACCCCCATAATAATACCGGTAATTAAATATTGCTTAGCAATCATTTTGTGATCAATACTAAAAATATATTTAGTAATGAAAGTGTCTTTATGATGATGTTCGTGCTCGTGATCGTGTCCGTGATCGTGTGCTTCTGCTGACATATATGTATACTTTAAATTTTTCTTAATAAATTATTTCATAGTAACTTTAGCTACAGCTGCCTTAACAGTATCAACAACTGCATTAACTGTATCCTGTAAAGTACTATCCTGACTAGTCCCTGCTCCCTCAGCTGGCTTTTCAGAAGCTGCTGCTGCTTTAATATCCTGGGCAAGAGTTGTCTTTTCACTTAACCATTTTTTATAATCTTCAGGAGAATCTACAACAACTTTCATTTGCATGTTATAGTGCGATGCTCCACAAATTTTATTACATAATAATAAATAGTCAAATGTATAAGGATCTAAAGCTGTACCTCCTTTTGAAATAAGCTCAGTACTTTTTTGAGCTCTAAGCTTATTGATATTTGCAACTTTTTCAACCATAAAAGGCAATTCTCTGTATTCTGCAGTTGTATAAGTAGGAACAAAGGCAAATTCTGTAACCATACCCGGAACAGTATTCATTTGAGCTCTAAAATGAGGAAAGTAAGCTGAGTGTAATACATCCTGAGAACGCATTTTAAAATGAACTTTTTTTCCTTTTGGAAGGTGTAACTCAGATACTACAATATCATCTTGAGCATAAGGATCAGACATGTCAACACCAAGAGTATTTATACCCTCAATTAATCTCACATTAGCTTTCCCAAGAACATTATCTGGTCCAGCATATCTTGCAGTCCATTTAAATTGCTGGGCGTATATTTCAATTTCAACTACATCTTCATCCTTATCAACAAACATAATATTATTCCATGCATACAATCCATAAAGGATTAAAACTGCTAAAACAATAGATGGAATAATACTCCAAATAGCCTCTAATTTATTACTATCAGCAAAAAACAAAGCTTTTTTATCTTTATTACCTTTATATTTAAAAGAAAACCAGTATAATAATCCCTGAGTAATAAATTGAACTACAAAAATTAGAACCCAAGTAATATTCATCAAACTATCTACCAAAAGTCCGTGCTCTGAAGCAGGGGTATGAAGTGCTAAACCACCCCATTTCAGTAAACCGTAAATAGTAAATATATAAATGAAAGCCAAAAAGCCAAACATGATATATCCCTGAATATTATTATCATTATCTGATGCAACCTGAGAATCGTCCGAAGAGTGTCCTACCTGAGTAAGATCAAATATCTTGGTCAATTGCCATAATGCAACTGCTAATAAAACTAAAACTACAATTACCAACAAACTTGTCATCTGTTTATTTCTTTAAATATTAATAATGAAAATGTTTACTTTCTTCTATGAAAGGATTTCTTTTTGCCAACAAAGGAGATTTACTCAATGCAGTAAACACTGTGAAAATAAATAAACCTAAGAAGAAAAGAATAGATGCAATTTCAGAAACTCCAATAAACCATCTGTCACCAACTGTACCTGGCATAATCATATTAAAGAAATCAACATAGTGACCTAATAAGATTACAGTTCCAGCCATTACAATAACCCAGTTAAGACGTTTGAAATCTGTATTGATTAATATCAATAACGGAAAAACAAAGTTCATAACCACAGCACCAAAGAAAGGCAAGTTGTATAATTGAATTCTTGTTACGAAATAAGTAACCTCTTCAGGTATATTTGCGTACCAAATCAACATAAATTGAGAAAACCACAAATACGTCCAGAAAATACTAATACCAAACATAAATTTAGCCAAATCGTGAATATGGCTTGTATTCACATATTCTAGATATCCTTTAGATTTTAAATAAATAGTAACTAATGCGATTGTAGTAATACCACTTACAAAGAAAGAAGCAAATACATACCATCCAAATAAAGTACTGAACCAGTGAGGATCAAATGACATAATCCAATCCCAAGACATAATAGACTCAGAAACAATAAAGAATACTAAGAATCCAGCAGATAATTTAAAATTCTTTTTGTAGAAAAAATCATCATTAGCTTCGTCCTGAGCCAAACAATTTTTTCTAGAATAGTGACGGTATAAATTCCATCCTAATAAAAACACACCTGCTCTAACAATCCAAAAAGGAAAATTCAAATACCCAGCTTTACCGGCAATAATCGCATCGTAATTAGCATGCGCTGGATCAGTAACACCTTCTCCTAACCAAACAAATATGTGGTTAAGATGTAATCCGCAAAGAACTAAAATAATAAAGAAAATTATAGAACCTGCAGGCAAATAAGCCGTAATTCCTTGCATAACTCTAAACAATACCGGAGACCAACCTGCCTGGGCAACTTGTTGAATAGCATAAAATGCTAAAACTCCCATAGAAAGCAACAAGAAGAAAATACAAGCAACATACAAAGCAGACCATGGTTTGTTTTGCAATTGGTGCAAAACATGTTTAGCATGTGCCTTAGGATCATGCTCTTCGTGTGAAACTTTTGCATGCTTCTCTGCTTTTACCTCATTACCTGCAACAACGTTAGTTTCGTGAGCCTCTTCAGCTTTCACTTCATGAGCAGCTTCTGTACTTGCAACAACTGAATCATTATTTGCAACAAGTGAGTCTGTAGTTACTGCAATTTCAGCATGTGTATCTTTAGCCTCTTCATGATGAACAGTTTGAGGCTTTTCTTCATGATGACTTGCTTCAGCAGATGACTCTTCATGATGTGCTGCAGCAGCTTCACCATGTCCTCCACCGTGTTCAGATGCTTCTTTTGCAAGAAGAGTTTCTACCTCTTCAATATTTTTAGGAGCTTTTAAAAAACCATATCCAATCCCTAATATACCAACGGCCATCAGAATGAAAGAAAACGTTTTTAATTTACTTGAAAATGTGTACATATCTATTACGATCAGTTTGTTCAACAATTATAATTGGCTTTTTAGTTTTAGAACATAGTCAGCAACTAACCAACGTTCGTGGGCACTTAATTGATTTGCATGTGAACCCATTGCATTTAAACCATAAGTTTCAACGTGAAAGATACTTCCTTCAGTGATTTCTCTGTCTTTATAGCTAGGTACTCCAAGAAATTTTTCTCTTTCAACCAATTTACCTTTACCGTTTCCAGTCGCACCATGGCAACTCATACAATAAATTTCGAAAAGTTCTTTTCCTTTTTCAGAACTTTTGTCTTCTTCGCTCAAAGGTGATTTTAAATTAGCCTTAGCCAATTCATAACCAGCAGTTGTATTTGGGTATTCATAAGGCTCAAAACCTCTATTAATAGTTCCTTCTACAGGAAGTTGTCCTTCTTTTCCTCCTTTAAACACAGAAGCTTCAGAATATGTTTCATATCCTACAGATTCATACATATTAGGAAAATACTGATAGTTTGGTGCCGAATTATTGTGGCAAGATGAAACTAAAATAGTTATACCAACTAAAAGTGTTATTTTATATATCCTTTTCATAGCTCAATTAATTCTTTTCAATTACTTTAACTTCAACAGCTCCTGTACCTTCGAAAAAAGAAACAAGTTCTGCTTCGTTATCGTTTACAGAAACTTCCATTAAAAAATGGTCATCTGTTGTTCTTACATCAGGATTTTCAGCTTGCTTAAATGGCCATAACCTACTTCTCATATAAAAAGTGATTACCATTAAGTGGGCAGCAAAAAATACTGTCATCTCAAACATAATAGGTACAAAAGCCGGCATATTCTGAATGTAGCTAAAACTTGGTTTTCCACCAATATCCTGAGGCCAGTCATGAATCATAATATAACTCATCATTGTTGTTGCAACAGAAATACCAACACATCCGTATAAGAAAGCACAAATTGCTAATCTTGTTGGTGCTAGGCCCATTGCTTTATCCAATCCGTGAACTGGGAATGGAGTAAAAACCTCTTCAATATGATGATGTGCAGCTCTGGTTTTTTTTACTGCATCCATCAAAATATCATCGTCATTATAAATGGCGTATATTACTTTATTACTCATGGTGTGAATCTTTATTTGCTGCTCTTTCTCTAATATAATTATCTCCTGTTCCTTTCAAAATTGTTTTAACCTCCGCCTGAGCAATCACAGGAAACGTTCTTGAGTATAATAAAAACAATACGAAGAAGAAACCAATTGTTCCGATGAAAATTCCAATATCAACAAATGTCGGTGAGAACATTGTCCAAGAAGATGGAAGATAATCTCTATGTAAAGAAGTAACTATAATTACGAATCTTTCAAACCACATTCCGATGTTTACTACAATCGAAATTATAAATGAAAACATGATACTTGTTCTTAATTTTTTGAACCACATAAATTGTGGAGAGAAAACGTTACAAGTCATCATTGCCCAATATGCCCACCAATAAGGCCCTGTAGCTCTGTTTAAGAACGCATATTGCTCATACTCTACGCCTGAATACCATGCTACAAACAACTCTGTGATGTAAGCTACACCAACAATGGATCCGGTGATCATGATAATGATGTTCATCAATTCGATATGTTGTAATGTAATATATGCTTCAAGATTAGAAACTTTTCTCATGACAATCAACAATGTATTTACCATTGCAAATCCAGAGAATACCGCTCCAGCAACGAAGTAGGGAGGGAAAATTGTGGTATGCCATCCTGGAATTACAGAAGTAGCAAAGTCCATCGATACGATTGTGTGTACAGAAAGTACAAGTGGGGTTGCTAAACCAGCTAATACTAAAGATACTTCTTCAAAACGTTGCCAGTCTTTCGCTCTACCACTCCATCCAAAACTCAAGATAGAATAAACTCTTTTATTAAAAGGTGTTATCGCTCTGTCACGTAACATTGCAAAGTCAGGCAACAAACCAGTCCACCAAAAAACCAATGATACTGAAAGGTATGTTGAAATTGCAAACACGTCCCAAAGTAATGGCGAGTTAAAGTTTACCCATAAAGATCCAAATTGATTTGGAATAGGTAATACCCAGTATGCCAACCATGGACGTCCCATGTGAATAATTGGAAATAAACCTGCCTGAACTACTGAGAAGATAGTCATTGCTTCAGCAGAACGGTTAATAGCCATTCTCCAACGTTGACGGAAAAGTAATAATACCGCAGAAATTAATGTTCCGGCGTGACCAATACCAACCCACCAAACGAAGTTCGTAATATCCCAGGCCCAACCAACTGTTTTATTTAATCCCCATGTTCCGATACCGGTAGATACGGTGTAAATTATACAACCTAACCCCCAAAGGAAGGCTATTAATGCGATTGAAAATACAATCCACCATTGTTTGTTTGCAGGTCCTTCAACAGGTGCAGCTACATCTACAGTTACATCGTGATAAGATTTATCACCTATAACTAAAGGTTTTCTAATGGGTGCTTCGTAGTGAGACGACATAATCCTTTATATTGTTTCTTATTAATAATTTTACTAAGTATTTCTAACTTTTACGTGATAGAAAACATTTGGTTTTGTACCAACATGCTCTAATAAATGATACATTCTCTCGCTTTCTGCCAATTTAGCAACTTCGCTTTCTTTCTCATTTACATCTCCAAAAATTAAGGCTCCTGAAGTACACGCAGCTGCACATGCAGTAGCATTTTTAAATTCATCTTTAGCCACTTCACGGCCTTGACGTTTTGCCTCAAGGATTATAGCTTGTGTATTTTGGATACAGAATGAGCATTTTTCCATAACTCCACGAGAACGAACGTTTACGTCTGGATTTAATACCATACGACCTAAATCATCATTCATGTGATAATCGAATTCACTGTTTTTATTATACAAGAACCAGTTGAAACGACGAACTTTATAAGGACAGTTGTTTGCACAATAACGAGTACCAACACATCTGTTGTATGCCATTTGGTTTTGACCCTGACGACCGTGAGATGTTGCAGCTACCGGACAAACTGTTTCACATGGTGCGTGATTACAGTGTTGACACATTACCGGCTGGAATGCCACTTGTGGATTATCTCCAGGTTTTTCCATTTCATTAAATGTAGATAACGAACTAGATAAACCAGCAATATTTTCTTTTCTTTCATTATCACCTTCAAAAGTACTTTCAGAAGAATAATATCTGTCAATACGCAACCAGTGCATATCACGGCTTCTTCTTACTTCTGCTTTACCAACAACAGGAACGTTGTTTTCGGCATGACAAGCAATAACACATGCTCCACAACCTGTACAAGCATTTAAGTCAATAGAAAGATTAAAATGATGTCCTATAGAACGATCAAATGACTCCCACAAATCAACTGTTGTCGCTTCAACCTCCTGGTGATCTAAGGACACCATTGGTTGTTCATTCCAGTGTTTTGCATCTTGAGTATTAAAGATCTCCAAAGTAGTTTCCTTAATGATATCTCCTCTACCCATTAATGTTTTCTGCCCTTGAACACAAGCAAACTCATGCTCACCACCTGCCTTAGCAATTGAAACAGACTGAACATTATTAAAGTTTTTATACAAAGCGTAAGCATTTAAACCTACCTGCATTTCTTCTTTTAAAGCCGCTTTACGACCATAACCAACTGCTAAACCAACAGTACCAACTGCTTGTCCTGGCTGTACTATTACCGGAACATTTTCTAATTTAGAACCATCAGCAGCAGTAATTGTAGCATAACTTCCGTTTAAACCTCCGTTAGCAACAATTTCATTTGATAATCCAAGTTTTTTAGCATCTGAATTAGAAACTGTAACATAATTATCCCAGGAAACTCTTGTAATTGGATCCGGAAATTCCTGCAACCAAGGATTGTTTGCCTGTTGTCCGTCTCCCATACCTGTTTTAGTATACAATACTAATTCGAAATCTCCTGCAGATTTTGATTTTGAAACTGCATTAGCAGCAGCTGCATAATCAAAAGAACCTGCAGCTAAACCAGTAGAACCAATTACAAAAACACCATCATGAAGTACTTTATTCCAAGAAGAACCTGCAATAATACCCACAGAATTAACTTTAAGGTAATCGTAGAAACTTCCAGAAACTCCGTTTAATGACAATAAAACGTCTTGAAATTGTTTTGTATTGAATATAGGACGAATAGTTGGCTGAGTTAAACTATAAGTACCTTTTGTTATTTCAACATCTCCCCAAGATTCTAAATAATGAGGTGCAGGAGCAGCAATTGTAGTAATCGATGCAGTCTCATCCTCTTTTAAAGAGAAAGCAACTGAAGTTTTTACTTTTTTCAATCCAGACACAAAAGAAGCTGAATCAGCTAATGTATAAACAGGATTAATTCCGCTCATGATTAAAGTATGAACACTACCTGCATTCATATCTTTTATTAATTGAGATACAACCGCATTAGAACCTTTTCTAATTTGTCTTGTACCAGCTGTATTAAAAGCTTCACTAGCCAATCTCTGATTGATAGCTAAAACTAATAATTGAGCATTTTTATCTTCAATTCCAGATACTAAAACCCCTTTTGATCCAGCAGCTTTTAATTGTTGTGCAGCTTTAACAACCTCTGCTTTATAAGCTCCTTCTAATGAAACAGGAACTGAAGCACCAACAACAATATTATATATTTGAACTAAAGCTTGTTTTTGATCAGCCGTAGTCATTGGAACACGCTTATCAGCAGCAGCTCCTGATAATGTCATATTTGATTCAAACTGAAAATGACGAGACATTTTCCCATTTTGAGGAATACGCCCCTGAGCATATCCAGCATCGTATCCGCCACCTTGCCAGTCTCCTAAGAAATCAGCACCAACAGATACAATTAATGAAGCTTTTGAAAAATCATAATCAACCAAAGCTCTTTCCCCATAAACTGTTTCAAATGCATCTAATGCTTCAGATGAAGAAACTGCATCATAAACAACATGTTTTGCATTTGGATTTTTAGCTATAAATTCACCTATCAATTTTTCAGTAGATGGGCTCGCTAAAGTATTTGTCAACAATACTACTTGTCCTCCTTTTGCATTCGCATCTGCCAGACTTGATTTAATTTTCAAATCAACTGCAGACCAGTTGCTATTTTTTCCATCCAATTTAGGCTCTTTCAAACGCATACTATCATATAAAGATAAGATAGATGCATGAATTCTAGCATTGGCTGAAAACTTAGCTCCAGAAATAGTATTGTTCTCAATTTTAATTGGACGACCCTCACGAGTTTTTACTAATAAATTAGCAAAATCAAAACCATCAAAAACAGTTGTTGCGTAATAATCTGCAACACCAGGAATGATTTGTTCCGGTTGTAAAACATAAGGTATCGATTTGTGAACAGGACCTTCGCAGGCAGCAAGCGTAACAGCTGCAGTACTAAATCCTACGTACTTTAAAAAGTCACGACGTGAAGTTCCAGATGAAGCTAAAGCATCTGCGTTTCCTAAAAACTCATCAGTAGGAATCTCTTCAACAAATTCGTTATTTCTAAGCGCCTCAACAATAGAACTATTTTCTAGTTCT
>CBFGNY010000140.1:0-12179 GCA_965650235.1 uncultured Flavobacterium sp.
AGTAATGTTACAGCCTCTTCTCCTACACAGGCACAATTAAATGTTGGAGGGTATAAGCATTGGGATTTTTTTGGCGCTGTTCCCTATACAGGCGCTTGGGCAACTTATACTAAAGAGACTACGATTTCTGCAGAGATGGTGGCTTGTAATACAATTGCCTTTAATCTTGGAAAAAGTGCCGGTAGTTTTTATTATGATAATATAAAAATTGAAAAGTATAACGCAACAGGTAGTATTCAAACACTTGAGAAAACTCCTGAACAAAAGAAAATTATTATTACTGAAGCCCTTGATAAATGGATCTCTGGTATGGTAACCAGCAGTAAAACGTATGTAAAAGCCTGGGATGTGGTTAATGAACCAATGGACGACGGAAGTCCTTATGATTTAAAAACAGGAGATGGTAAGACTTTGAAATCAGATGAATTTTACTGGCAGGATTACTTAGGTAAAGAGTATGCGGTCGAAGCTTTTAAACTGGCAAGAAAATATGGCAACCCAACTGATATACTTTTTGTAAATGATTACAATCTGGAATACAGTCTTGATAAATGCAAAGGACTTATACAGTATGTTGAATACATTGAAAGCAAAGGACAAAAAGTGGACGGTATAGGAACGCAAATGCATATTACCATCAATTCGGATAAAGAAAAAATTGCGGCCATGTTTCAATTACTTGCGGCTACAGGCAAGCTTATAAAAGTTTCTGAACTCGATGTTGCTGCCGGACTTAGCCCAACACCGGCAGATCTTCAAAAGCAAACCGATATGTACAAATATGTTGTTGATATGTACACTAAATATATTCCCGCAAATCAGCGGTACGGAATTACTATATGGGGAGTAACAGACAGTAAGTCTGATTCTTCCTGGTTGCCTGGTCAGCATCAGGGATTATGGAGCGTTGACTTTACCCGTAAGTCGTCTTATACAGGATTTGCTGAAGGACTTAAAGGACTGAAATAATATTATTTTTTAAAACTATATAACAAAGTTTATTGAAATTCGTTTTCAATAAACTTTGTTTATTTATGCAAAATTCAAAAAATTGCTGTGTGCTGTGAAGGAATCTCAGTTAAATCTCATTTTCCGTCATTAATCTGTTTCTTATTCATTATCATTAGCCTGATTTTTTCTCAGATGTTCTTCCATATATGCTTTTGGAGACATCCCGTAAAACTGCTTAAAGCTTGTTGAAAATTTAGAAATATTTGAGAATCCTACTAAATAGGCGACTTCTGAAATATTAGTTTGTTTGGAAGCTAATAATTCCCCGGCTTGTTTTAATCTGATATTTCGAATAAGATCTCTCGAAGACTGATTCGTAAGTTCCTTTAATTTTCTATGAAGATGTACACGGCTGATTCCAATCTCTGAGGCGATCATCTCCACATTTAGGTCAGGGTTGCTTAGATTTTTATTGATAAAATTCATTATTTTCATAATGAGCTTCTCATCAGCTGATTCCATTTTTATTTTTTTAATTTTGTCCTCCTGACCCTGATTTCCGCTAAAGTTGTTTTTTAATAAATCTCTAGTCTTAATAAGATTCACGACAGTTTTTTTCAATATTTCCATATTAAAAGGTTTAGTAATATAGGCATCAGCACCTATATCAAGACCTTCAAGCTGATTATTATCGTGTGATTGAGCCGTAAGCAGTATAACAGGAATGTGATTGATATTTATATTTTTTTTGACTTTTCGGCAAAATATAATACCATCCATAACAGGCATTTTAACGTCACTGATAATAAGATCAAGTGGCTCTTTTAGAACTAATTCTAAAGCTTCTTTTCCATTAGAACAGGTAAGGACTTTGTAATGAGTAGCTAATTCTTTAAAAATATACTCCCTAATTTCTTCATTATCATCAACAACCAAAATTTTTCTTTTGCCGGTTGTACTGGCGCTAACATATTCCTGAGGTTCTTCTAATGGAATAGGGGGCATGTCAGATCTAAAATCACTGCTGTCTGTTTCCTG
Source organism: uncultured Flavobacterium sp. (assembly GCA_965650235.1). Lineage (GTDB taxonomy): Bacteria > Bacteroidota > Bacteroidia > Flavobacteriales > Flavobacteriaceae > Flavobacterium. The sequence continues at coordinate 1,990 of CBFGNY010000140.1, forward strand.
ATTTTTATCTTCTAAATCTTCTTTTAGCTGCTCGTTTCCTATAGGTAGTGTAATAATAAAACGGCATCCGGAATTTTTAGGATTATTTTCAGCAGTTATTGTTCCATTATGAAGTTCTACAATAGATCTTGTTAAGTGCAGACCAATACCTGTACCTTCAGAATGTTGTTTTCTGCCATTTTTAGCCTGATAAAATCTGTCAAATATTTTTACTATGTCTTTCTCATTTATTCCGGTTCCGTTATCAGAAATAGTCACAGTAAATGTTGACAATGATTTATCGTGGAGATCGGTATTTTCTTCTATAAATACATCAATCATCCCATCACTATGTACAAACTTAACAGCGTTGGAAATTACGTTTTGAATTATTCTGTCAAAATATTTAGGATCAACACAGGCATATAATTGTGGTTTTTTATAATGCAATTCTAACCTGATATTTTTTTCCTGAATCTGTTCTTCAAATAAAAGACTGAGTTCACGGATAGATGATATGATATCTGTTCTTTTTAAGTTTAAAAAAATTTGTCCCTGATCAATTTTGCGTACATCCATAACCTGATTAACAAGCTGCAGGATTTTCTCTGAATTGCGGTACATGACCTGATACCATTTCTGTCTTGCAATATCGGGATCTGAATTCATTAATTTCAGCAGAGGATTGATGACTAACGATATTGGGGATTTTATATCATGAGAAATATTAGTTAAAAACTGCAATTTAGCCTCATTTATTTGCTTGTTTTGTAAATGTTCCTGAATTTTTTTCTGAGTTAATTTTCTTTGTTTAATCTGCACAGATACAAAATACAGAATGGCTATAAACAGTACCCAATACAAACATTTTAACCAAAACGAGAAGTACCAGACCGGATGTATTGTAATGACAAGCGGGCGTACACTTGTATATTTGCCGTAGAGTTCTGCTTTGACTTTAAAATTATAAGTGCCTGGTTCCAGATTATCAAATGTAACCGTGTTAACGCCTTGCTGTAATTTGTTCCATTTGTTTTTCTCAAGTGAATAAAAATAGGTAATATGTTGCTGACTGGTAAAATCCAAAGTAGAAAATTCAATGCTGAATGAATTGTCATCATGGCTCAAATCTACCGATCTTGCATCTATAAGGGCACTGTTCACAATTTCGAACTGATCTGATTTCATTCCTTTTTTAACAGATTTATCCTGTATATAAAAACCAGTGATATACACATTGGAACTCTTCGCGTTGTAGGTTATTTTTTCTGGATTGAAATACGTGACACCCCTCATTCCTCCAAAAATAATTGTACCATTTTTGTCAGTACATGAAGCATTTTTACTGAATTCATTCCCCTGGAGGCCATCGTTAAAATAAAAATTTGAAAACTTTTTGGTTTTTGAATTGAATTTGGAGATGCCGTGATTTGTGCTCATCCACAGGTTATTATTTTTATCCCTTTCAATAGCACATATGATATTACTGGGTAAATTATTGTCAGTAGTGTAAGTAACTGCATTTTTCCCTTCTTTTGGCTTATAAATAAGGCCTTCCGATGTTCCAATCCATAAGTTTCTCTGAGCGTCTTCGTTTATGGAATAAATAATTTTTTGTGGAAACATATGATTTAAGCCTCCTGTTTTAATGTAATTTTTGGTTTTGAGATCCAGGCAATATAAGCCGTCATAAGTTCCTACGTAAAGCCTGTTGTTTTGTGCGGGCAGAACACAATTGACATACTGGTTTCCTAAAACGTTGTTACTGTCTTTTGCATTTGAATCATTATTGACCACTTCATTCGTCTTCAGATTCATAGAAAAAAGTCCAGCCCCGAGTGAGCCAATCCACAGGTTTTTATTTTGGTCTTCGGTAATGGTGAAGATGCTTTTTACAGGTTTATTTTCCTTATCAAATAGTGTATCTATAAAATCAATTTTATTGGTATTCCGATTGAGTTTGGCAAGGCCATGCATATAAGTTCCAATCCATAAATTGCCGTTTGAATCTTCAAAAACGCACATAACGGTCAATCGTTTGTATCCTTTTTTTTCAATAGTATAATGATATTCTTTTTTATTTTCTGATGAAATTCCATACAAGCCGTCTCCATCTGTACCTACCCACAAAATGTTCTTTTTATCCTTATAAACAGACAATACACAGTTCGAACCAATCACATTATTGGATAAGGACTGATAGCCTAAATAATTAAAATTATTTTCTTTACGAGGCAGTAGCAATACCCCTTTTTGATACAGTCCCATCCAGAGATTTCCGGATTTGTCCTCAATAATAGAGTGGACTTTAGACATCGAAAAATCAAAATTGGAGACATTAAAATTGGCTGCTGTCATTTTCCTTTCTCTGGAGTCATATGCATAGAGGCCCATTCCGTCGGTACCAATTAATACCTTATTGTTTTTATCTAAAAAAAGCTTTTTTACAGGCAGCGAAGCTGAAGGACTATAGGATATAAATTTTTTTTCGGCTTTATCGTATATATATAGCCCATGGTTAAGCGTGCCCACAAAAAGATTTCCATTTTTGTCTTCGCATATGCTGCTAACATTGTCAATATGTTCTTTTGAAAGAAAAACTTTTTCGGCAGTATTATCAGGTTTAACTTTCCATAGCCCGCGATCTTGTGTTAAAATCCATAAATTATTCTTTTTATCCTCATAGATTTCATGGATCATATAAGAGGGAATAGGAATTTTTATTTGTTGGGCAATAGTATTTTGTTTTTTAAATTCAATTTTGAAAATTCCATAACCAGAGGTTCCAGCTAAAACATCCCCATTTTTTCTATGTAACATGCAGCTTACATGTGGCGAAATTTTTGTAACACCATTAGCTGTCATTAAAATAGTACTAAAGGAGTCGGTGGCATGATTATAAATCTGTAAGCCATTGATAAATCCAAAAAATAAGTTTTTGTTTCGGTCTTCAAAAATGGTTTTTACGTAATTATTTAAGACAGTTTCAGGATTGTTTTTCAAATGCTTGTACGTGACAAATTTTGCCCCGTCGTATCTATTTAACCCATCTTCAGAAGCAATCCAGATATATCCTTTACTGTCCTGACAAATACTGTTTATCAAACTGCTCGACAATTGTGAATCTGAAGTGTAAAGCCTTCCAGACTGAGATCTTAAACCAGCAGGCATCAGCACAAGAATTAGAATTATAATTTTTAGAGTTTTCAAGATATTAGAATATGTTAAACTTATTATCAAATATGACTAACCGCAGCTTTATCACTTTTGGTTAAAAAATGCTGTAAATTATAGATTGTACTTTTATACTGAGAGTCTTAAGGGGATATAACCGATAAGCTGAGATAAACCAACATAATACGCTGCTTTAGGTAGTAAATAGAGTAAGCTAAAACCATAAAAATTTATCCTTTTTAGGGCAAGTTACCGCAACACAAGTTTAAGAGATATAATTCAAATCAGCAAATTTATTCTGTAAAATAAAACAATACATTTTGCGATTGAAGTTGTTTTCACATCCAATTAATTTATTTAAAGTAAAAATAATATACTTATATGGAGAATAATTTAAAATACAGATATAAATGTAAATTACACACTTAAATTGTTTGGATTTTGCCTGTTTCATTGAAAACTTCGTAAATTTTCAGAATTTTAATTTCCATAAAAAATGCTGCAAAAAATTACTATCGCTCAAAATCTATACAATGTTTTTTTGTTTTTCTGAGTGCTGTGTAACGTAGTGTAAATGATTTGTTACACTAGAACAAATTTTATTTATTTTTTTAAAATAGTTTTACTTTAAGCTATTTTCATACTCTTAGCTGGTTGTTTTTTCTGGTTACAGGACTTCAGATTGGAGTATCCCTGGCAGAAAAAAAGAGTTTTCAAGTGTATGAGTATTTAGGTTCTCAAAGTGCAACTAATGCCCGAGTTAGTCCGGGCATTTATTTTGTAATATAATTTATCAGAGATGCATCAGCTGTGTATTGATCACAACATAGAGTTTACTTAAAGTTATTAAATCATAAATAATGAGAAATTTCATTAAAATTTTTAAAATAGAAGTAGTACTGTTTTTTTTAATGGGCGTTCCATCTATTGCCCAAAATCCATTAATCACAGACCAATTTACAGCCGATCCTTCTGCAAGAGTATTTGGTGACAGAGTGTATGTATTTCCTTCACACGATATACTAGCAACAGAAGGCAAAGGTCGCAAGGACTGGTTTTGCATGGAGGATTATCATGTGTTTTCTTCCGCTAACCTGACCAACTGGACAGATCACGGTATTATTGTACAGCAAAATAAAGTGGAATGGGTTAAACCCGATAGCTATAGTATGTGGGCCCCGGATTGCATAGAAAGAAATGGCAAGTATTATTTTTATTTTCCGAGCATTCCAAAAGACACCATCAATTATAAAAAAGGTTTTACAATAGGTGTGGCTATTGCCGATAAACCCGAAGGACCTTATAAACCTGAAGCCAATCCCATAAAAGGTGTTAGCGGGATAGATCCTAACGTTTTTATAGACAAAGACGGACAGGCTTATTTGTACTGGTCCGGTGGAAATATCTTTGTTGCTAAATTAAAACCAAACATGACCGAATTAGCTTCAGAGGTAAAAACAATCGAAAATCTTCCTGCTAAAGGCCTAAAAGAAGGCCCGTATATGTTTGAAAGAAATGGAATCTATTATTTGACTTATCCTCATGTTGAAAAAAAGACTGAACGCTTAGAATACGCCATTGCTGATAATCCTATGGGACCTTTTAAAGTAACAGGAGTAATCATGGATGAATCGCCAACAGGCTGCTGGACAAACCATCATTCTATTTTGGAGTTCAAAAATCAGTGGTATTTGTTTTATCACCATAATGATTTTTCACCTCAGTTTGATAAAGCCCGATCTATCAGGGCAGACTTTCTAAATTTTAATGCAGACGGAACGATTCAAAAAGTTATTCCTACGCTAAGAGGTATTGGAATTACGAAAGCAACAGAAAAAATTCAGATAGACCGATATTCAGAAATAAGTGACAAAGGAGTTTCAGTATCTTTTCTAGACAGTTTAAATACGTTAAGGGGTTGGAAAATAACCTTCAATAAATCAAATTCCTGGATACAATACAATAAGATAGATTTTGGCAAAAAAAAATTAAAAACAATAACTGTAAAGTACTGGTCTGAAAAAGGAGGGGTGTTGCAAATTTGTACCAAAGGAAAGGATAAAAAGGTCTTAGCTGAAGTTACAATCCCGGCAGGTGCCAAATGGAATGAAATAAAAACTCCGCTATTAAAATTTGAATCCGGGATTCAGAATCTGCAGGTTATTGCTAAAAGTGATAGTCCAATCGAAGTGGATTGGATTTCATTTCAATAAAAATCAAATAAATAAATAATAATAAATACCCAAAAATGAAAAAGAGACAACTCCTATTTTTATCCTCTTTAATGTTAGGTTTGCTATCCTTTGCTGGAATAGAAAACATAGAAAAACCAAAAGAAAAAGCAGCAAAAAATCCACCTGTATTCTCCAATGTTATTTACAAAGGCGATGATGAAATTTATAAAAAAAATCCATTAAAAGCAGGAGAATTTTATAGTCCGGTTTTGCAGGGATGTTACCCGGATCCTGCCATTACCAGAAAAGGAGATGATTACTATATGGTATGCTCTTCATTTGCGATGTTTCCGGGAGTGCCTATTTTTCATTCAAAGGATTTAGTGAACTGGACAGATTTAGGGGGCGTTTTAAACAATGTAAACGAGTTTAACCCTCATGATACAAGTATTAGTCAGGGAGTATATGCTCCGGGGATAACCTATAATTCGCATAATGATACTTTCTATATGATCGTAACAGCCTTTTCAGGCGGACTCGGGAACATTATAGTAAAAACAAAAGACCCTAAGAAAGGCTGGGGAAGTCCTGTTAAACTTGGTTTTGGCGGAATCGATCCCAGTATCTTTTTTGATGATAACGGAAAAGGATATATTGTTCATAATGATGCTCCCGATAAAGGAAAAGAATTATACAATGGACACCGTGTAATTAAAGTTTGGGAATATGATCTGGAAAAAGATCAGGTAATTCCTGGAACAGATAAAATAATTGTGGATGGCGGAGTAGACCTTTCCAAAAAACCAATTTGGATTGAAGCACCGCATTTATATAAAAAAGACAAACATTATTATCTAATGTGTGCCGAAGGCGGTACAGGAGGGAATCATAGTGAAGTAGTTTTTATTAGTGACAGTCCAACTGGCCCTTTCAAGCCATCATCAAATAATCCGATTTTGACCCAAAGACATTTCCCAAAAGACAGACCAAACAAAGTAGATTGGGCTGGACATGCTGATTTGGTATTAGGACCTGATAATAAATATTATGGTGTTTTCTTAGGAGTGCGTCCTAATGATAAAGACAGAGTCAATACAGGCCGCGAAACTTTTATATTGCCTGTAGATTGGTCGGGTACTTTTCCTGTTTTTGAAAACGGATTAGTGCCAATGGAACCTAAATTAAAAATGCCAATGGGTGTAACGGAAAACAAAACCGGAACCAATGGATTTTTCCCTAATGGTAATTTCACTTTCGAAGAAAATTTCACTTCGAATAAGCTAGATTACAGATGGATTGGTTTAAGAGGACCTCGCGAGAATTTTGCTGTGGTTACTAAAAAAGGATTGCAGATTAATCCGTTTGCAGTATCCATTAAAGAATTAAAGCCTACTTCGACACTTTTCTACAGACAAATGCACAATACGTTTTCTTTTGCCACTACAATAGATTTTAAACCAGAATCTGAAAAAGATCTGGCAGGAATTACATGTCTGCAAAACGAGCGTTTTAATTATGTTTTTGGTATCACTAAAAAAGGAAACGAAACGTATGTTTTGTTAGAAAGAACAGAAAAAGGTACTTCAAAAATTATTGCGAGCACAAAAATTGACATGAAAAAACCAGTACGCCTTCAGGTAAAAGCAAACGGTGACAGTTATGAGTTTAGTTATGCCTTAAACGGAGCAGATTTTGAAAATCTGGGAGGAGTAGTTTCAGGAGATATTTTATCTACTAATGTAGCAGGAGGTTTCACAGGAGCCTTGGTAGGATTGTATGCTACAGCAGCAAATGATACTAAGCTTTAAAAAGTAAAATACATTTGAATAGCATTAGCCCAATTACTAATTGTATTTGGGCTTTTTTCTTTCTTTAAGTTTCTGTAAAAAGTTTCAATAAATACGTTTTTATAGGTGTAAAAAAAAGAAATAGTTATTATATAGTTGTCTCCTTAAAGGACATCTACGAGACAAATTTTCTATACATTTAATGGAAGATTTGAACAGATTGGCGTATCATAAACAAGCAATTAAAAATCACTTCATTCAAATCTAATTAGGGCCACTCTTACTATTAAATTACTGCTATTTTTTATTCAAAAGTAAATTTTTATCTTTTTTAATTAGTAACTTAGAATATAAACAAACAGTAGTTTTCTAATTTTATGGTAACACGATTTCTAAAAGTCAGAAAAAAAACAGAACAAATTTGCAGTCCTTTGCTTATAGAAGATTATTCTGTACAGCCCAGCGACTTTGCTTCTCCGCCCAAATGGCATTTGGCCCACACAACCTGGTTTTGGGAGGAGTTTCTGCTAACTAAATACCAGCCTGATTATGTGGTCTATCACCCTGATTTTTCTTATTTGTTTAACAGCTATTACAATACTGTTGGAAAACGCATACTGCGTCCTGCCAGAGGATTAATGACACGGCCATCTGTAGATGACGTTTATCAATACAGGGCATATGTCACTGCTGCCGTTGAACTCCTTATGAAAAGTGATTTGAATCAGGAAATACTCGATATTATCGAAATCGGAATCAATCATGAAGAGCAGCATCAGGAACTTTTGGCATATGACATTAAATATATATTGGGCACACAGGCGACTTTTCCGTCTTATGGTGATAGTTTTTTGCCCGCTGCTGAAAAACAGGACAAAGGTTTCATAAAAATCGCAAATGGTATTTATGAAATTGGTCATGAAGGATCTTCTTTCTGTTTTGACAATGAATTAGGAAGGCACAAAGTTTATGTGGCTGATTTTGAAATTTCAGGCACTTTGGTTACTAATTCTGAATATCTGGAATTTATACAAGACGATGGCTATAAAAATTTTAATTACTGGCATGATGAAGGGTGGGCGTGGGTAAATGAAAATAATATTAAAGCGCCGTTATACTGGCATGAAATAGAAGGAGAATGGCATGAATATAACCTAAACGGCCTTCATAAATTGGCACCGGATTTACCCGTTATGCACCTGAGTTATTATGAAGCTTTTGCTTATGCGCAATGGAAGGGTATGCGATTGCCAACAGAGTTCGAATGGGAGATAGCGAGCAGTAAACTCAATTGGGGACAGGTTTGGGAATGGACGAACAGTGCGTATCTGGCTTATCCAAATTTTAATAAAGCTCCCGGTGCATTAGGCGAATACAACGGAAAATTTATGGTGAACCAAATGGTTTTACGCGGCGCTTCAACAGCGACTCCGGAAAACCATAGCCGGAAAACGTATCGTAATTTTTTTCACCCTGCTATGCGCTGGCAATTTGCCGGTTTACGCCTGGCAAAGTAAATATTTTCAAATCAATAAATTATATAAACTAATAAATGACTATGAAAGAATTTGATTATATAATTATCGGAAGTGGACAAGCCGGAATTCCGTTAGCATTTAGCTTATCAAAAGAAGGCAAGGTTGCTATTATTGAAAAAAGCTTTTTGGGTGGAACGTGCGTAAATAATGGCTGCATTCCGACCAAAGCCTATGTTGCCAGTGCACGCAGGGTCTGGGATGCTTTTCATGGTGATGAACTGGGTGTTGAAATTCCTGACGGAACAAAAGCCAATCTCCAGAAAATTAAAGCACGTAAAGATGAGCTGGTTAACGAATCGCGTTCTAATATTGAAAAAGCACTTGAGCGGGACAAAAATATTACCGTATATAAAGGTCAGGCACATTTTTTAAGTAACTATGAAGTTAAAGTAGGAGAAACAACGCTTACAGCAAAAAAGATATTTATCAATGTAGGAGCAAGGGCAGTTGTTCCAAAGGAATATCAGGAAGTTCCATTTTATACAAATGAAAATATTCTGGAGATTACTGATCTGCCACAACATTTAATAATTATTGGAGGAAGTTATATTGGGTTGGAATTTGCCCAGATTTTTAGAAGGTTTGGCAGTGAGGTCACCATTATAGAACGCAATGAACAATTAATAAATAAGGAAGATGAAACAGTAACCGATGTTGTGGCTGAAATTATGAAGTCTGAAGGCATTAATCTTGTTTTTAATGCCCGGGAAATTACAACATCACAAGATAATAAGGGAGCTGTTATAGTAACAATTGGTAATAAAAAAATAAAAGGCTCGCATTTATTACTGGCAATTGGACGTGCTCCTAATACCGATACATTAAAACTGGAGAATACAGCTATCAAATTGGATAAAAAAAATTATATAAAGGTCAATAATTATTGTCAGACCAATGTTGATGGTGTTTTTGCAATTGGCGACTGTAATGGCAAGGGCGCTTTTACACATACTTCGTATCATGATTTTCAAATTGTAGAAAGTTTCCTATTTAAGGATAAGAAGAGAAAAATCAGCGATAGAATTACAACTTATGGATTGTTTATAGATCCTCCTCTGGGCAGAATAGGAATGACCAAGAAAGAAGCACTGGAAAAAGGATACGACATATTGGTAGGGTATCGCCCAATGACAAAAGTAAATCGTGCGAAGGAAAAAGCCGAAACCGAAGGCTTTATGGAAGCTGTAATTGATGCTAAAACGAATCTGTTTTTGGGAGCTTGTATTTTGGGCGTTGGCGGAGATGAAATTATCAACGGTATCACCAACTTAATGTATGCTAAAAAGCCTTATACCGTTTTACGGGATTCTATACATATTCATCCGACGGTAAGCGAGCTTATCCCAACGATGTTACAGGATTTAAAAACCATTGCTAAATAACAAATATTTTGATTTCAAAAATATTCCGTCATTTTCGAGCAAATAATATACTCTTATATGGGATGTTTTTTGGTGCGGTCTTTTTTATATCCGGAATACTCGCACCAACAGCTTTACTGGCTGTTCTAAATGAAATAAACAAACAATTGCTTTCGG
>CBFGNY010000141.1:0-12160 GCA_965650235.1 uncultured Flavobacterium sp.
TGAAGGATTAATTTACGGAATTACCTATGTGGATCATACCACTAAATGTGTTTTTAATGGCAGCGCATTAGGTAAACAGTACAGTGCAAAAGCAATACAGGAACGCTGTAGTTTAATTGGCAGTAAAAAGCCCCATTTTGATACTGACAGTTCTTTAAAAACACATGCAGATAAGATTTCCGATGCAAACAGTAAGGATTTATTCCAAGATAATAATGTGACCGATACAGGCGTGCTGGGCAAGATCGTGGACGTTTTGACCCAGCCACAATTTGACGCCAATTATATTCCAAATCAGCTTAAAGGCAAGCGAAAAAAGAAAAAAAGAAAAGGACAATCTGATAATCAATAACACTAAATATCATGGCGATGCAGACAGGAGAAAATGAACAGGCGCTTAGAAAAATACTTGATATGACAAGGCTGATTGGCATTATCATTCTTATAATTCACTTTTACTTTTATTGCTACTCCGCTTTTAGGCAATGGGAGCTCACAAGCGCGTTTACCGATAAAATATTGGACAATATCTACCGTACGGGATTGTTCTCGCATTTCCATAAATCTAAATTTTTTGCACTCAGTTTTTTGATGATTTCTCTTTTGGGTGCAAAGGGTCGCAAAAATGAAAAACTTAATTACAGAACAGCTTTTGCCTATTGTTTAACAGGATTGGTTACTTATTTTATTAGTTATTTTTCGCTGTTCCTGTTTTCACTTGGCTCCCGTAATGCTATTGTCTATATGATGTGTACCTCGGCCGGATTTCTAATGATTCTTTCCGGGGGCACTATGCTTTCCCGGATTATAAAAAACAGGCTCAGTCAAAAAGATATTTTCAATAAGCTCAATGAGACTTTTCCTCAGGAAGAAAGACTGCTGGAAAATGAATATTCCATCAACCTGCCCGCCCGATATTATCTAAAGGACAAACAGCGCAGCAGCTGGATCAATATTATAAATCCATTCAGGGCGCTGATGGTTCTTGGCACTCCTGGATCGGGCAAATCGTATTTTGTGATCCGCCACGTTATAACCCAGCACATTCGAAAAGGGTTCAGCATGTTTGTTTATGATTTTAAATATGATGACCTCTCCAAAATTGTCTATAATACATTTGAAAACAACAAACATGTTTATAAAATACTACCTAAATGTTACTTTATAAATTTTGATAAGATCATGCACAGATGCAATCCGCTGGATCCCCACAGTATGGAAGATATAACTGATGCTTCGGAATCGGCAAGGACTATTTTAATGGGGCTTAACAGGGAATGGATTAAAAAGCAGGGAGACTTTTTTGTGGAGTCGCCAATTAATTTTTTATCGGCCGTAATCTGGTATCTCAGAAAGTATAAAGATGGAGAATTCTGCACCCTGCCTCATGTAATTGAACTCATGCAGATGGATTATGAAAGTCTCTTTACACTGCTTCGCACAGAGAAAGAAATTGAAGTACTGATAAATCCGTTTATTAATGCTTACCTCAACGAGGCGACTGACCAGCTTGAGGGGCAGATTGCTACGGCGAAAATCGCCATGGCCAGGCTTTCCTCCCCGCAGTTATATTATGTTTTATCAGGAAATGATTTCACTTTGGATATCAACAATCCCGAGGAGCCTAAAATTGTGTGCATGGGAAACAACCCGCAGAAAATACAAATATACGGAGCCGTATTATCCCTTTATGTAAACAGGCTTGTAAAGCTGGTAAACAAAAAAGGAAAAATGAAATCAAGCCTGGTCTTTGATGAATTCCCTACTATATATCTCAATAATATGGACAGTTTAATCGCCACTGCAAGAAGCAATAAAGTGGCGACCTGCCTAGGTGTTCAGGACTTCACCCAGCTTCGTAAGGACTATGGTAGGGAACAGGCAGATGTCATTATGAATATTGTGGGAAATATAATTAGCGGACAGGTTACAGGAGATACTTCCAAGCAGTTATCAGAGCGATTCGGCAAAATTATGCAGGACCGCGAAAGCCTCTCTATCAACAGCGCAGACACGTCGATCAGTCGCTCCAAACAATTGGAATCTGCTGTTCCGCCTTCGAAAATCTCGGCACTGAGTTCCGGGGAATTTGTTGGCATGGTTGCCGATGATCCCGATTGTAAAATTGAGCTCAAAACCTTTCACAATGAAATTATAAATGATCATGAGGCGCTTAGAAAAGAGATGGAGAATTATAAGGAAATACCACCTGTCCGAAAACTTGACAACGCAATGATACAACGTAATTACCTTCAGATAAAGCAGGATATTCAGGACATAAATCATTCCGAAATGGAACGCCTGCTGAACGATCCCGCGCTGGCTTATTTAGTATTAAAGAAATAGTAAAAACGATAAAATTTTAAAAAATAGAAGCAATGTTACAAGAACAATTTTCAGATATAATCCAGTTAATAAAACAATCTAGATCCAAAGCAATCACAGCGGTCAATACCGAGATGATAAATCTGTATTGGAACATTGGACAGTATATTTATATCAGGTTGGAAAATCAGCAGTGGGGAGCTTCGGTGGTTACCGAATTGGCACAGTTTTTAAAGAATACCGAGCCTGAAATAAAAGGTTTTTCAGATAAAAATCTTTGGAGAATGAAGCAGTTTTATCAGGCCTATAAAGATTTTCCAAAACTCTCAGCACTGCTGAGAGAAATTAGCTGGACAAATAATCTTATAATTTTAAGCCGGGCAAAATCCATCGAGGAGCGCGAATTTTATCTGGGGCTTTCAAAACAGGAGAAGTTCAGTTCAAGAGAGCTCGAGAGACAAATAAACAGCGGTGTTTTTGAAAGGACTATTCTGGGAAATACAAAACTCTCATCAGCGATGAGAGAATTACATCCCGATATCGCCAATACATTTAAGGACAGTTACATTTTTGACTTCCTTAATCTTTCAGATTCCTTCAGCGAGAACGAACTTCAAAAAGGACTTATAAGTCAGATGAAAGATTTTATACTTGAACTTGGCAAAGATTTTTTATTTATAGCAGAGGAGTATAAAGTTCAGGTAGGGCATAGTGATTTTTTTATTGACCTGCTTTTTTATCACAGGGGACTTCAATGCCTTGTAGCCTTTGAGCTGAAATCAGATAAATTTAAACCAGAACATTTAGGACAGCTCAATTTTTATCTGGAGGCGTTAGACCGTGATGTTCGCAAACCAAATGAAAACCCGAGTATAGGTATTTTGTTATGCAAGGATCAGGATCATGCTGTGGTGGAATATGCGCTAAGCAGAAGTCTTTCTCCCACTATGGTAGCAGAATACAAAATACAGCTGCCGGATAAAAGAATGCTTGTCACCAAACTGAACGGTCTTCCTTAAGTTGCCCTTCTATTAGTTTTGAAGGGAACTGACCCCCCGCATTCCAATAACAATAACAGACATTGTAAATGCATGAATAATTATTTGAAGATGTAAGTATGACAAGTTAATGATACCTGTTCAAGGGAGTTGCAAGAATAAAATGGTCGAATTTAAAGCTCATGTATTGTTGATAGGATATTTCCAGAATGATAAATTCATCGTTGACTTCGGTAAGTTTGCCTTCATAGAAAGTTTTATCATAAGTACCGCTGGTAATTATAATGGCAATTAATTCGTTTATTTCGTGTTTTAGTAAAGATATAATTGGATTCATAATTAATACGAATTAAATTTATCAGTCTATGGATGAATATACATTATACCCCAGCGCATCATTATTAAATAATGCATATTAGGTTGTGGCTTTAGAGGTTAATTGATTTATGAAAAAAGAGGCGGATTTAAAGTATCCAGGCTCGCTATAAAATCTTTCATTAGATTATAGGTTGGAAATTCAAAATCAAATACGATCCCATCTTTAGTAGAAATTGATGAATAAATACCCCCGCATGTATTTGCAAATCGTTTTATTGCAGGTATATGTATTTCATCTTTTTCTAAAACGGTTAACTGATAAAAATTCATATACTATCTTATTTCTATTTTGTTTGCAAAGTCAAATTTACTTATAATGAATTGATTTTCAATTGATTTTTTTTAAAATAAACGACTAACTGCAAAGTATTTTAAAATAGTCTGCTTTAGCAGGTAAGGCTATAGTATTACCATGACCCAATTCATGAACATTCATGGACATGGTAATAGTTTTTTTGCGATAATTGTTATTATCAGATAAACAAATATTTTTTATCGTCTAATATTTTTAAAACCTCTGCAATTTTATAGGGCTTAGATTTGTGGTTATAATATAACTCCTGTACGTCATTTTTTAATTTGTTCAAATAGAACAAATCCACTTTTTGTTTTTTAAGTGTCTCTGAATCGATCCCACCGAGCAGCGCCAGGGTCTCTGTACAGATTATCTCATCATTAGCCTTGCAGATACTTACAATAGTTTCTGAACATATTCTCAGTGGTGAATAATGATTGCCAAATAATTTCTCAATATCCGGTGCGGCCATGCATAATCCAAAGGTGCTGACAAGTATTTCAAGCGCTGCTGATTGCGTAAAATTTAACCACTCCTGTCTTCTGAACTCAAACTCGCCTGCTGTATTATTTACAATCTGATCCTTTATAAGATCATGATATTTTGCAAAAGCGCCTTCGTAATTTAAGCTGATCAACTTTCTTACGATTTCTCTTTCTGTATATATACCATCGGTCAGCAGGCCTGAATAGCTGTCAATTAAAAAAGCCTTGGAAATGTCATCTCTGCCTATTTTACTTAGAAGCGATATAATACAGTCATAAAGAAATCTGTTGGTTTGTGTGCTATTTTGGAATTTATAATTTAAAAACTCATTGAGTGTTTTCAAATCACTGCTGAAAAAGTTTTCTATAATCTCCCCTGCATAATGATAATTTCCATTTTCTAAGAAAGTATATGTTTTTGATTTTAAATCAAGGTTCAGCTTCTGAATATCTATTTTATTTTCCCGGCAGTATTTTAAATGATTACAAAAGTTTTGAGCTGACAGCGTTTTATTTAAAAGATTGTAAACAATACGCTCATGAACCTTTTCAATAGGAACGATGTCCTGCAGATAATCAGTTTTAATGCCTTCCTCCAGTGTATTGAACCATAGCATGTCTAAAAGCACTTCGCTGTCCAGGCTGAAATGGAAAAATTTTTGAAATTCATAAATTGCTTCAAACAGATAATATTTGTCACTGTACTCATTTTCCCCTAAAGAAAGATGATCTGAATAATACTCTTTTGCGGCAGGAGTATTGTCCTTACACCACGCTTCAATATAATTTTTTTGACTCTCGGAGATTTCAATTTTGTTGTTGCTTTTTTCTTTTGGAAGGCTGTTTAATATATCAAGCATTATACTGAATCTTGCATTGAGTATTTCATTATGTACCTCTTCTTTTCTAAGTTTTTCGCCTTCCGGATATTTGTCTCTCAGGATTTCATACAAAAGCTGTTTTGCATTTTGGGTAACGCTTTTTTGCAGTTCAAAATCGTTGTAATACCTGTGGTAAAATTTATCAATGTCCTTAAAACTCAATTCTGTTTTACCAAGATAGTCATACAGTTTTGAAATATGATCTACCAATTGGTCATTGTCAAACAAAATATTAAAATTCTTTTGCTCCTGGGTTCGCCAGTGCTCGGTCCTCTCACTAAATTCCTGTTCGCTGCATTTGTCCTGAAAGATGTAGTGGCTCCCATTTTCAATGTAATTTTCAAATTCTTTGCTTAAATTAAAATCCCTGTGGCTCAGTACATTTCTGAATTGATGCAGGAATTCGTCATTTACTCGGCCGGAAATATATTTCTGCAGAACTTTTTCAAAATCATCCACTTTAATAATTTCAGCCAAAAAGTGCCTGTCAACGGAGTTTCCATTCACAGATTCGATTATAATATCAAATAGGGGCGTTTCAATACCGCAGGATTCAGCAACTTCCGATAATAAATCATCATCATAATGATTGGCCTTATCATTTATAACTGCATTTGAAATAATTCTGATTAAATTGTCATTAAATTGCTTATTGAATTTGAAAAATTCTTTAATATGCGCTGAAAACTCTTTTATCAAACTTTCTTTAAACGAGTGGTTTTTTTGCCTGTCTATGCAGTATTCATAAATCTTTAGCAGTACAGGACCATTTTCAATTTTGGTAAACAAACTGAATATATTGTCCTTGGTTGATATGACAGAACCGTATTTTGCAACCGAATTCCACTTTTTGACCCCAATTGTTTTATCAAGTATTTCCAAAAAATAATCTATATTATCAATTGTGGATGTAATGGAAGCACAGGATATAATGGAGCTGATGATTTCTTTTTCATCTCGTTCTTTAAGCAGTCCAATGATTTGATTGAAAAAAACAGGGTCTTCATTGAGTTCCATACTTTGAGTAAGCA
Organism: uncultured Flavobacterium sp.; assembly: GCA_965650235.1. Taxonomy (GTDB): domain Bacteria; phylum Bacteroidota; class Bacteroidia; order Flavobacteriales; family Flavobacteriaceae; genus Flavobacterium. Next base: position 6,394 of record CBFGNY010000141.1, read on the forward strand.
TAATGGCATCCTGAACAAGGTATACGTAATTTTCGTCAGCAGCATTATTTTCCTTGATGATCTCAACTACTAGTGTCTTTATCTGTTCAACGTATACTGTCTCGATATTCATATAGGACAAAAGCTTTAAGGCAGACATTCTGGCTCTTCGGTGGATATTTTTAGCCTTTGCTTCAGAAACCAGAAATTCTATATTACGGTCACATTCACTGAATAGTGCAATGCCTTTTAAATCGCTTATCCAAAGATTCTCTTCAATGCAGTTTTTGGTAAAAAAGTTTTGTAAAACTTTGGATTTTATCTTATCTGTGATCCTGTCTGAATCTGCATTAAACAGTAATTCAAAATCATTTTCAAGCAGCCAGTCAATTAGGTAGTTATAGAGGGTTTCATCGGAAATGAGATTAAGCAAGAAGGTAACCACATTGTGCCAGGTCGGATGCACCTTGCTTGTTCCCGCATCAATTTTAATTATACTGATAATCTCCTCAAAGTTCAAATCAGATAAGATACTGGCAACAAAATACTCCTGAATGTTTTTAAGAACAAAACTCCAGTTATCTGCCATGTTTTCTTCTAAAAAAGAATTTTTAGCAAGGCTCACCTCATCTGTCTGGGCAACTCTTTTAATTTCACTTGCAGTTATAAATGGCTTCTGCATAGCTTCTAATGCAAAAGCAATTTTTTTGGTGTAGCTTATAATTCGGTCTTTATCAAAGCCGGTGTCATTTCTAAATTTATTCGACTTATCATCATTCAGCCTTGAGTTGACGAACTCCTGAATCAACAGTGCTTTATTGGTCAAAACCTGCCTGTGGTTTTTATAATAGTTGCCAATTAAATCAAGATAAAAAGGATTTTCTAAAATTTCCCTGTTTTTATAGTTGTCAAACGTTTTGTGCTTCTCCAGATCCAGATCATATTTGGTTTTAAGAAAATCCAATCCGCTGGAAGTGCTGACCTCATTCAAAAAGTATATGTTGAGGTCATTTATGTCCTTAATATGTTTTTTGTAAATATTAGTCCTGCAGCTAATGACAAGGCAGAGATTTTTTTCAACAAATAATTCTGAATTCTCACTTATGAAATTCCTCAGTTTATTGCTGAAGTCTACTATGTTTTCAATTTCGTCAACTCCATCAAAAATGATAACCATCCTGGGGATCAATTTAAAATTTTCCGGAAGGAAATCTTCAATTTGGGAGGAGAAAGTAAAATTCTTTAAGGATTTAAAAACAGGGATGATGTTGCTGGTTTCTCTGTTATTCCATATCGCAATGGCCAATTGCTGCAGTTCTGAAGTTTTGCCATAACCTGGATTACCAAGTAATATGATACCGGTTTTATTTGCTTCTATCTCAGAGTGCAGGGTTTTCTGATTTGAAACCGGCAGGTAATACTCATATTCTTTTTTTTGGCTTTCCCTTAAACTTCTTTTGATATGATATTGGTCCACTTCAATTTTACCGATATACTTGTCCTTATCAGACTCATCAATGACGATTTTCTGTAAGTTCTTGTTCGAGAAAATGAATTTGTCAAATTGGTTTAATATTACCTCTCTTTCTTCTTCTGTTAATATTGGGGCTTCGCTGTTGAATGCCTTTTTATAAATTTCAGGATAAAGGGAAAAATACTTTTCAACATCGGTATCCGGACTTAAAAAACAAACCTTAAAATGCGTATTGGCAAGACTTTCCAAAAAAGGCCTGTTTCTGGTCTCCTCGAAGATATTGCTGAATTTTCGCCTTGGAGATATAAAAAGGGCTAAGTCTATTTTATCATGGGTGGAGGCAAGTTGGGGTAATTTAATCATGGCATCTGTATAATTGAGCTCCGATGTGTAGTCCTTGCACTCGCTGTAAACAGATCGGATTAAATATTTCTTATTTACAATGTCAATTGCATTATCGTACCCGTCTTGTGAGCCTGACAGCTGAATTCTTTTACGCACAACAACAAATTCTAATTCCGTAAAAATCTTTACAAGAAAATCCAATGCCAAGATTTCTAAATCACCTCCCTTTTTTGTCATAAACCAACTTTAAATGAATTACAAATATAGAGTATCTCTTTTCAATAGTATGGGACATGTAGATGTATTGATATTTTGATTTGGGTACAGAACTGTAATTGTTTGATTTTTTTAAATGTCAGGTGTCTGATAAGGTTTTCATTCGAAACGGACTAAAAGGGCAGCCAAATTAGTGTCCGCCGGGTACTGCATGCGCATAACAGCTTCGCTGCCCTTCGGGACTTATAGCACTCCGTACCCGTTAACCGGACACTGGATTCTTGCTTTCTTTTTTTCCGTTTTTTCTTTGAAAACAATTTTTGGAAAAGGCAGGGAAAAAGAAATTTTAAAGATAGTAATCACTAAAATTTAGAAATCATGGAAATCACAGGACGCTTAACCAGAGATGCTGTTGTTGTTAAAACAGCAAAAGACAGACAGGTTGTTAACTTCTCCATTGCAGTTAATGACACCTACAAAACCAAAGACAGTAATGAAGTTAAAAAAATAGTCACTTTTATTGACTGCTCTTACTGGCTCAGTGCAGGAGTAGCCCAGTGGCTCAAAAAAGGCACCATGGTGGAACTATTCGGAAGAATCGGCGTGAACGCCTATCTCAGCAGTGAGGGTAAAGCCGTAGGGAGTCTCACTTTTCACACTAGTAATATTAAAATATTGATTTTCGCCTCAGACACTCAGCCTGTACAGTCGGAAAATTTTTCTGTCAAGAAAATTAAAAAAGATGAACCTGACGACCTGCCATTTTAATGTTCGGATGATAAATGTATAAGCCTAAAGAAATGAGTTATGAAAGCCTTAGAAAAATCAATATACGCCCATTACGATGTACGCCTAGCGTTCAATAAAATCATTCTTTCCGATTTGACGTCTTATGATGGGACTAAAAAAGAACAGCTGAAATCTTTCCTTGAAGACCTGCAGAACGGAGGATGCATAAGCGGTATGATTTCCGAATTTATTTATCATGCTGATTGTAAAAAATTCTATATCCAGCATCTTGAAGATCTGGAAAACATCAGGGAAGAAATCGAAGATTCGCTTGGCGAAGCTGTAAAAAACCGACACCGCCTGCCTCACTTCACTTTTATGTGCTGGCTGTGTTTCGAAGAATACTGTTTTGACATCTACAGAAGCAATTTTGAATAACAGGTATTGTCCAATCTTAAATCAACTTTTATGAAAGCTTCAGACAAATTTAAAACCGTTGTAGAAAATTATCTCAATGAAACTGCGCAGAGCAATACCGTCTTTGCGCAGAACTTCAGTAAAGCATCCAAAAACTTGGAGAGCTGTTTCAATTACATTTTCGGTGAGGTAAAAAAAACTGGATTCTGCGCCTTTGACGATTCTGAAATATTTGACTTGGCTGTTAAATATTATACAGATGACAGTATTGCGGAGCCTCAGCCTGTGCAATGCAGGGTGGTGGTAAATCCCCCTGAAAAGGCAGATTTATTTAGCTCCGCTTGCGAAGTTCCTCAAAACAGCGTCTGTCCAAAAATGGAAGTACCTGCTGTAAAACCCGAACCGAAAACCTTAACACTCTTTGACCTATGATACCTAAAACCATCATCGAAAAGCAAATTACAGCTTTGAGCGATTCGCTTAAACCCGTAACGGAAAAAATGCAGGGCATGGCAGAAAGAGACATCTTTCTGAAATGGGCTGTGCTCTCAAGAGGAAAATTTCACTGTTTGGAATGCGCCCATACTTGGAAGCCTGATACGCAGAAAGCCTCCTGCAAAAATTATATGAACTGCACAGCATGCAGGGGAAAACTCAAAATAAAGCAGTACAATCAGGTGCATTTCAAAGAAATAGAGTACTGGGCAGTTTTGAATGTATACGCAGGATTTCAGGTGGTGCGTATTATCTGCTCGCACAAAAACATGAAAAAGAATTTCTTGCCGACTTACTTTCATAAGGAAGTTATGCAGCACTGGATAAATCCAAAAGGAGAGGTGCGCACACTCTCGCTCGGCACCAACGTTTTTTCAAATGCTTATGATGCTTGGAAATATTACTCGCCCCTTGAAATACGTCCCAAAGATTTTGAGGGTTCTCCAAAATACCGCATTAATCCTTGTAAGGTTTATGCAGGAGGGCAGGTGCTTGATGTCTTGAAAAGAAACGGTTTTAAAGGCAGTTTTTACACGATTGCACCGCAGGTGCTTTTTACGGCTCTTTTAAAAGATTCGTATGCCGAGACACTCCTTAAAGCAGGACAGACAGATTTTCTGAAGCATTATCTGCTGTCGCGCTCGCAGTATATCAGGGAGAACTGGCAGGCGGTTAAAACGTGTTTTAAAAACAATTACAAGGTAGCAGATTTTACACTTTGGGAAGATTACATTAGCCTGCTGAGATGGTTTAAAAAAGATTTAAACATTCCTGAGAATGTCTGTCCTGAATACTTAGCGGAACAGCACGACAGGCTCGTGGAAAGAAAGCGGAAAATTCAGAGACGTCTTAAAATAAAGGAACTCCGCTCGGAAATACAGCAGGCGCAGATGGTCTATGAGGCGCAGAAAAAACAGTTTTTCGGACTCGAGTTCACAAAGGAAAATCTCAGCATACGTGTCTTGGAAAGCGTTCAGGATTTTCTCGAAGAGGGTGAAGTGCTGCGTCACTGCGTATTTACCAACGAATACTATAAAAAGAATAACTCCCTTATTCTTTCAGCTAAATTTGAAAATAAGCCTGTAGAGACCATAGAGGTGGCACTTCCATCACTTGAAATTGTGCAGTGCAGGGGTAATAAAAATAAGGATTCACCGCATCACAAGCAGATACTAAAACTTTTGAATCAGAACCTGTATCAGATTAAAAAGCGTATAAAAAACAAGAAAGCAATACTAGCCGAAAATTAGTTTTCGGCTTTTTTTAACAAAATGTTAAATTTCGGCGAGCAGACACTTTAAGGCGGGGATATTGACTCAGGGGTTCAGGCTTAATTTCAGAACAAAGTTCGGGAAGGAAAGGCGGTTCGCCGAAAAAAATTCCCCCATAAATGCAGGTGAAAAACCTGCTTTATTGCGTTGCTTTTTTCGCTCGCTTTCTCATTCCCGGCTGAGGTTCCATAATTAATCTTAAAACTTTAGAAATCATGGAAACTTCAAAAACACTTCAGAACTGGAATCAGGTAGCAGAAATTGAACTGGTCTACAAAACAAAAGTAAAAGCATCCGAAAGACCTTTTATAAATTCTTCCAAAACGGCTTACCAGCTGGCCCTCCAGTCCTGGAATCCTGATACCATAGAATTTTTCGAGCAGTTTAAAATCATGCTTCTGAATCAGTCCAATAAAGTGCTTTGCATTTACGAAGTATCTTCTGGAGGTATTTCAGGCACTGTGGTTGACCTCAGACTGATATTTGCAGCGGCACTTAAAGCAAATGCAGTATCGCTGATTATGATTCATAACCATCCCTCAGGACAGATAAAACCTTCTGAAGCTGATAAACAGATAACCAGAAAAGTAAAGGAAGCGGGAGGAATACTCAATATTACGTTGCTGGATCATCTCATCATTACCCCTGAAACCTATTATTCCTTTGCAGATGAAGGAGCTTTTTAGCTCCTTCATAATAATTAATATTAGAAAGAGCGTAAGGATAGATATATTTAAGATTAGCTATTTGAATAATGCGTATAAAGCTATTATAGTCCCAATGATGCCAGCTATCCATGAAAGTATTTCTATAAAGGAAAGTGTTTTTGGAATCAGCTGTT
>CBFGNY010000142.1:0-12147 GCA_965650235.1 uncultured Flavobacterium sp.
TTCCAATTACAACACCTCCATGACCATCTATCATTTTACAGTTTTGCACAATAATATTTTTACTAGGAATTGCCACTCGTCTTCCATCAGCATCCCTGCCTGATTTTATGGCAATACAATCATCTCCGGTATTGAATACGCAATTCTTAATAATTACATTTTGTGAATATTCAGGATCACAGCCATCATTATTAGGGCCGTGGCTATTTACCGTAACCCCGTCAATAATTATGTTGTTTGATTTTATTGGATGCAAAATCCAAAAAGGAGCATTAATAACCTTAATGTCTTTTATCAAAATAGTATTACACTCAAAGAATTCAATAAAATTAGGACGCAAATAACGTCCTTCACCAAATATCCTTTCAGCAACCGGCACGCCCTTTTCAGCCATATCAACTAAAACTTCACGATTGGCAGGATCATTTTGCGATGGAACACCTTTTTTCCAACCATAACTTTTACCACCAGACCAGACCCACCAATTACTACTATTAGCCTGACCATTCAAAGTACCTTTACCTGTTATAGCTACATTCGTTTTATTTTTAGCATAAATGAGAGGTGAGTAATTCATTAATTCTGTTCCTTCAAAAGAAGTATGAACTATTGGATAATCTCTTGGATTTGTACTAAACAGAATCTCTGCATTATCTTCTAAATGCAAATTCACATTGTTTTCTAAATGTATCGGCCCTGTTAAGTATTTTCCATTGGGAACAATTACTTTTCCTCCTCCATTAGCAGTACAAGCTTTTATTGCCTTTTCAAAAGCAGCTGTATTAAATGTTACTCCATCTGCAACTGCACCGTAATCTTTAATATTATAATCCTTTTCCAAAAACTTTACGTGAGTAATACTCTTCACTATTAGATCCATTTTTTCCCATGGATCATTAACCGATACTTTAGATATTTTAGTACCACATGACAGTAGAAACACAGCACAAGTCAACACTAAAAAGGCTGAAACCCACTTTAAAGTCTTATATCTATCCATTTTTTAGTGTTTGTATTTTAACAATTAAGGTTTTATCAATTATGTAATCGATTACACGAAAGTAAAAAAATAGATTCAATTCAACAAATTTATTTAGAAAAAAATTCTATATTCAGTTTTTATTATAATTTTAATTACACATATTATAAAAAAAACCAAAATTCTTTATTATTGTGACATTTTTCAGAAGAGGTAAAAGATTTTAGGTAATCGATAACATTTTATGGTGAAATATCCAAAAAAAATGTATTTTTGTGTTAAAATAATCAAGATATATTTTTTTGAATGAGCGAAAAAACAACCATATATGACATTGCAAAAAAGCTAAACATCACTGCTGCAACGGTTTCCAGAGCTTTAAATAACAATCCTAAAATAAAAGAAAGTACCAGACAATTAGTTCTTGAAACTGCTGCATCAATGAACTATAAACAAAACAAATTGGCTTTGGCATTAAAAAGCGGAAGGAGCAATAATATAGGTGTAATCGTTCCACGTATTGACAGTAATTTTTTTGCATCCGTAATTAGAGGTATCGAAGAAGAACTTTATCCACATGGTTATCAGGTTATAATTTGTCAGACGCATGAAAATCCTAAAAGAGAAAATGAAAACCTTTATACCTTAATAGATGCTCAAGTAGATGGTATTTTAATGTCGGTTACTGATGTTACAAATGAAAATGATAGTGCTTTTCATAATGTATTAGAAAAAAATGTTCCTTTGATTTTTTTCGATAGAAGCAAACATATAGACGGTGTAAGCTCAGTCACTATTAATGATTTTAAAGGTGGTTACATTGCTACCAAACAATTGATTAACCAAGGATGCAAACATATCGCACATTTATCAGGAGACCAATCATTGGAAATTTTTAAAAACAGATTTTTAGGATACAAACAGGCTTTATTGGATAACGGAATTACATTTAATGAACAATATGTTCTTCAGTCTAAAAGTAGTGTTGAAGCTGGAAAAAATGCAATCAATATTCTATTAAAACTGGACACCCCACCCGATGCTATATTTTCTTCAAGTGATTTTGCTGCCTTGGGAGCAATTCAGGAGTTAAGGGAGAGAAACATTAGTATACCACAAGAATTTTGTGTAGCAGGTTTTAGTAATGAACCATTTACCAAGTTCATGGAACTTTCCATAACCTCTGTTGATCAGTCTCCTCTTGAAATGGGAAAAATGTCGGCACGTGTCTTCTTAGAGCAGGTTGGTAAGACCGACACTATCAAAATCGAAAAAAAGGTAGTATTAGCGCCAGAATTACATATTCGTAAATCTACGTCAAGAACCAACTTTTAAATTTGTAATCGATATAGATTATTTAAAATCCGAATATTATTAAGAAATTATGTTTCATGCATCTTAGCTTTTCAAAGAACTTTCTGAAATCTTTGAATAACAACCATAGCCCTCAAATAATATTCTAAAATTAAATCTGCAGTTAATTAATTTTTGAAGAAATCTCTTCTTTTTAGACAATTCCTTGTGATTTTCTGCTAATTTCTAATTCCACTAGTGTTTCATCTTTTTGTAATGAGTTTTAATTAAACTTATCCTAAAAAAATAACACAATATTCTAACATTATACAGCTTTAAGCCTAAAAGAGCCGCATTTTAGCAATCAAAAATAATTTATATTGTAATATTCAAAAAAAAGGTATTTTTGTGATAAAATAATCAAAACCCTCTTTTTTGAATGAGCGAGAAAACAACTATTTATGATATTGCTAAAAGACTTAACATTACTGCTGCCACTGTCTCCAGAGCTTTAAATAATAGCCCAAAAATAAAAAAAAGCACGCGTGAATTAGTTCAGGAAACAGCTGATTTAATGAACTATAAACAAAACAAACTAGCTTTGGCTTTAAAAAGTGGAAAAAGCAATAATATTGGTATCATAGTTCCTCGTGTTGATAATAATTTTTTTGGAACTGTAATTCGAGGGATTGAAGAAGAGCTTTATCCACATGGTTACCATGTTATTATTTCCCAGACTCATGATGACCCAAAGAGAGAAAATGAAAATCTTTATGCTTTAATAGACGCACAGGTTGATGGCATTCTAATGTCTGTTACAGATGTTACGGATCAAAATTATGATGCATTTCAAAACGTATTACAAAAAAATGTTCCTTTAATTTTCTTTGACAGAACCAGACATATCGATGGAGTTAGTACCGTGACAATTAATGACTTTAAAGGTGGCTACCTTACTACAAAACATTTAATCAATGAAGGCTGTAGACATATTGCTCATTTTTCCCGGGACCAGTCTCTTGAAATTTTTAAAAATAGGTTTTTAGGTTATAAACAAGCCTTATTAGATAGTGGAATGGCTTTTAAAGAAGAATATGTTATTCCTATCAAGAGTAGTGTAGAATCAGGAAAAGAGGCAATAGACATTCTATTAAAACTTGAAACTCCTCCAGATGCTATATTCTCATCAAGTGATTTTGCTGCATTAGGAGCTATTCAGGAATTAAAAGAAAGAAATATAAGTATTCCTGATGAATTTTGTGTAGCAGGGTTCAGTAACGAGCCTTTTACTAAATTTATGGAACTTTCTATAACTTCGGTAGACCAGTCTCCTCTTGAAATGGGAAGGATGACTGCCCGTGTTTTCTTAGAACAAGTCGGCAAAACTGACACTATTAAAATCGAAAAGAAGGTAGTCCTTGCACCAGAATTACACATCCGTAAATCTTCAACAAGAACTAATTTTTAATTTTTTTTCACCATATAAGTTATATAAGTTTATTTTACTTTACAGATAAATTACGATGTAGATTAAAAAGTACATTTAATGAATCGTCTTAAATAAGTTAACAAGTAATATTAATTTCCTGTATTATGGAGTCGGGATTCTCATTTCATAAATCTGTTTTTTTTATAAGTCAACTTTGTGTCAGCTTATTTCACAACTAACTATATACCCAATTAAAAACCAAAAGGCAGCTCTTAAATGAACTGCCTTTTTAGTAAGCATAATTTATAAAATTTACTTATATGACTTATATGGTGAAAAAAAACTACAAAGAAACGCCTCTCTTCCAAGGAATAAAATCGTTTTGATTTAGAATAGCAGCTTTAGTCTTAATAGTACCACTTGCCACATCAATAATAAATTCAAGCATTTCATCTGCCATTTCATTAATTGATTTTTCACCTGTGATAATTCCACCCGTGTCAATATCGATAATATCAGACATTTTAGTAGCCAGTTGCGTGTTTGAAGATACTTTTACAACCGGTGCAATTGGATTTCCTGTTGGAGTTCCCAAACCTGTTGTAAACAATACCATATTCGCTCCGGAACCTACCATAGCTGTTGTACATTCTACGTCATTCCCTGGCGTACATAATAATGTAAAACCTGGTTCATTAATATATTCTCCATAATCGTAAACGCCTACGATTGGTGAAGTTCCTCCTTTTTTAGCAGCACCTGCCGATTTCATAGCATCAGTAATTAAACCGTCTTTAATGTTACCCGGAGATGGATTCATGTCAAATCCTGAACCTGCATCTACAACTGTTTTTTCGTACCATTGCATTAATTCTAAGAAACGTTTTCCGTCTTTATCATCTATACAACGGTTTACTAATTCCTGTTCTACTCCACATAATTCAGGGAATTCAGAAAGAATTGTAGTTCCTCCTAAAGCAACCAGGTTATCAGATAACACACCTAATGTCGGGTTAGCAGAAATACCTGAAAATCCATCAGATCCACCACACTCTAAACCAATTCTTAATTTTGATAACGGAGCAGGTTTTCTTACGATTTTATTAGCCTCTTTGATAGCAGCAAAAGAATCTTTTACAACCGTACTCAACATTTCTTCGATCGTTCCAATTTGTTGTTGGTCGTAAATCAAAACCGGCTTGCTGTAGTTTGGATTAATTGCCTTCATTGCATCCTCAAAAATAGAGATTTGAAGGTTTTGGCATCCTAAACTCAAAACAGTAGCTCCGGCCACGTTTGGATTGTTTACATAACCAGCCAACAATTTAGCCAAACTATGAGAATCCTGACGAATACCACCACAACCACCTTGGTGCTGGATGAATTTTACTTCAATATTTTCAAACAAATCTACTTCAGTTGATTTTGCAACAACATCATCAGCTCCCTTTTCAGAGTTTACCAAAGAACGAAGTAATAACTGGTAATCGTTTTCTTTTGGTTTTTTCAATTCTTTTTCGAAAATACCTTTTAAGATTTCGATATTTCTGTTTTCACAAAATACCAATGGAAAGAACAACCAAACGTTTTCAGTTCCTACTTGTCCATCTTCTCTATGGTAGCCCATAAAGGTTCTGTCTTTCCATTTATCAACATCAGGCACTGTCCAGCCAATAGATTCGGTTTTAGCAGTTACCTTTGCGGCTTCGTGTTTTACATTTTCAGTAGAAAGTAATCCTCCCTTTGCAATTGGAGCACTGGCTTTTCCTACCAAAACTCCATACATAATAATGCGCTCTCCTTGTTCAAAAGGGTACATCGCAATTTTATGCTTCATTTTCACATCAGATTCGATAGTGATTTCCTCTCCTTCAAAGTTAATAACTTCGCCTGCAACCAGATTAACCAACGCTACAGCTACATTATCCGAAGGGTTTACTTTTATTAATTTTTTTTGCATGATTTTTTTTTTAAAGTTGTTAAGAGGCTAAGTTGCTAAGACTCTAAGTTTATGAGCATTATTTTGAATTCCCGTTCTACGGATAATTATTTTTTATAGTGCCTTCCTAAAACTTAGTAACTTAGTTTCTTAGAATCTTAGAAACTGCTGAATATTAATATTGTTTGCTGAAATTAGCATATCCTTGTTCAATTCCATTAGCTTCAATTTCAGTTAAAGCTACTACTAATGCTTCTGATAATCCGCTAATTTTTGTTAAATCTTCTCCCCAGAATTCGACGTTAGCTAAGACATTCGCAACAACCGAATTTAAATCTCCTAATTGCCAGGCATTTTTAAATGCTTCAACTAATTCCGGAGTATCTTTTACCGGCAATACTTCATTATTCCAGGTTCCTTTGTAAAATTGGATTAAAGAAGCTAATGAGAAAGTCAAATTAACAGGCAATTTATTGTTTGCATTATAATATCCTAATAAACTTGGCAAAACTCTTACTTTGAATTTTGAGATCGAATTTAAAGCAATATCAGCAAGTGCATGTTTGATAAATGGATTTTTGAAACGATCCATTACCTCTTCAGCATAGGCAGTGATTTCATTTTTGTCCATAGCTAGGGTTTCGCTAATTTCGCTGATAACATTATTTACGAACGGTCCGGTAAAATCTCCGTTAACGGTTTCCATTACTAATTTGTTACCATATAAAAGTGAAAATGGAACCATTGCTGTATGTGCACCGTTTAGAATACGAACTTTTATCATTTTAAAAGGACGGATATCATCAACGATTTTTACATTCAAATCTGTTTTATGGAATGGTAACTTTTGTTTTAAATCTTCACCGCCTTCAATAGCCCAAAGGAAAAATGGTTCAGCAGCAACAATCAAATTATCCTGATAGTCTAATTTGTTATTGTATTCTTCAATTTCAGCTCTTGGATATCCGGGAACAATTCTGTCAACCAAAGTACTATGGTAAGTACAAGCATCTGAAACCCAAGTTTTAAATGCATCTTCCAATTTCCACAAATCAACATATTGTAGAATAATTTTTTTCAGGGTCTCAGAGTTATAATCAATTAATTCACATGGAATGATAGTCAATCCTTTAGAAGCATCTCCTTTGAAATGTTTGAATCTTTCATATAATAAAACAGTCAGCTTTGCAGGAAATGAAGCTGGTGGCTGCATATCCGGAGTATCGCTTTCTACAAATTCAATTCCGGCTTCAGTAGTATTTGAAACAATAAATTGAAGTTCTTCTTCTTTGGCTAAAGCTAAATAATCTGCAAAATCAGTATATGGATTAATTCCTTTTACAATATTGGTTATTAACTCAATATCCTGTATTTTTTCTCCTTTTTTGATTCCATTCATAAACAAGGTATAAAGACCATCCTGATCGTTAATCATGTTTATCATACCGTCTTTCAATGGTTGAACCATCGCAATTCCGGCATTGAAATCTAATTCTTTATTAAGTTTGTGAAAAGCGTAATCAACGAAAGCTCTTAAAAAGTTACCTTCTCCAAATTGTACTACTTTTATTGGAAACTTCTTTTCTAATCCTGTATTTATTCTATTTAATTTTTTCATTTTAAATTCTTCTCTAAAAGTGTTATAAATAACCCTGTTAATACCTTATCCGTTTTTATTATTGTAAAAGAAACATTACACTTGTTAAATATTAAAATAAAGCTTGCTGTGAGGAGTGACAAGCTTTATTTTCAAGCGTAATGTTCAATTACAACCTTTAAAACTCTAAAAAAAACTGCCTTTTAATAAGGAATTAAAAACTGATTATTCCTTATTTATTTCTTATATCTTTTATGATGTTTAAAACATCACTTACTTTATTTTTCAAGCCTTCATAATCTTGTTTTTCTAACAATTCTTTCGAAATTAATTGTGAACCAAGACCTACACAAGTTGCACCTGCATTCAACCATGAAGATAAACTTTCTACAGTTGGAAAAACACCTCCTGTAGGCATAATATTTGTCCACGGACAAGGTCCTTTTATTGCCTTGATAAACTCTGGTCCATAAATATCAGCTGGAAATAATTTTACGATTTCGCAGCCTAATTCTTCGGCTCTTGCAATTTCTGTAAGTGTACCACAACCTGGCGACCATAATACTTTACGACGGTTACAAGCAATTGCAATGTCTTCTCTAAAAACCGGTGTTACAATAAAATTAGCTCCTAAACTCATGTATACAGAAGCTGCTGCAGCATCGGTAATAGAACCAACTCCTAACATCATACCTGGTAATTCTGCCAAAGCATATTTGTTTAACGCACCAAAAACTTCATGAGCAAAATCTCCTCTGCTGGTAAACTCCATTAATCTGGATCCTCCGTCATAACAAGCTTTTAATACTTTTTTACTGATTTCAATATCCGAATGAAAAAACAATGGAACCATTCCGTTGTCTTTCATCGTCTGAGCTACTTCAATTCTTGAATACTTTGCCATACTTTTATTTATCTTGATACTAAACCGGCAGAGTTTCCTCCAGCCATATTTTCAACTTCTTTTAATGTAACTAAATTATAATCTCCGGCAATAGTATGTTTTAAGCAACAAGCCGCTACTGCAAAATCTAATGCTTTTTGTTTGTCTTCCTTATATTCAACTAATCCGTAAATTAATCCGCCCATAAAAGCATCTCCACTTCCTACTCTGTCAATTACGGGAGTTACTTCTTGTACAGCAGCATTGAAAATAGTTTTTCCGTCAAATAAAACACCACCAATTCTTTGATGTGAAGCACTTACTGAATAACGTAGTGTTGTTGCTACTGTTTTTAAGTTCGGACAAAGCTCATACAACTTCGAATATAAAGCCGGTAACGATTTTTCATCCTGATAATCAGGATTTACTTTAGGAATGCCCAACATAAAATAGGCTGTGTCAATATCTCCTAAAACAACATGACTATATTTTAGCAATTCCGGCATAACCTCACTTGGAGTTTTACCATATTGCCATAATTTTGATCTGTAATTTAAATCACATGAAATAGTCAATCCTAATTCATGTGCAATCTGAACAGCTTCCAGACAAGCTTCTGCTGCACTTTGAGAAATTGCTGCTGAAATTCCACTGAAGTGAAACCATGTAGCTCCCTCCAATACTTTCTTCCAGTCAATATCTCCTTTTTGAATAGTTGCCATCGAACTATGCGCGCGATCATATACAACATTGCTTCCTCTGGTTCCTGCTCCTGTTTCTAAATAATAAGTTCCTAAACGTTCTCCGCCGTAAACAATACTTTTAGATTCCACATTCATTTTACGCATCTCTTGTACGGCACAATAACCAATTTCGTTTTCAGGTAATCTGGTAACAAACTCAGCATTAATACCATAATTCGCCAATGAAACGCAAACATTAAATTCACCTCCACCGTAAGACGCTGTAAATGCTTTTGCCTGAGAAAAACGCAAATGTCTTTCTGTAGAAAATCGCAACATTATTTCGCCGAATGCAACTACTTTACTCATTATAAATTAATTAAAATTTGAAATATTCTTTTGCATTGTTATACGAAATATCAGAAACCATTTTTCCAATCCATTCCATATCCGCAGGAAGTTCACCTCTTTGAATTTCATCTCCTAAAAGATTACAAAGAATTCTACGTAAATATTCGTGTCTTGGGAAAGACAAGAAACTTCTTGAATCTGTCAACATTCCAATAAAACAGCTAATCAATCCCATGTTTGAAAGTGCATTCAATTGTTTTGTCATTCCGTCTTTTTGATCCAAAAACCACCATCCTGATCCAAACTGAACTTTTCCTCTCACACTTCCGTCGTTAAAGTTACCAATCATGGTAGCCATTACTTCGTTATCTGCCGGATTTAAGTTGTAGATAATCGTTTTTGTCAATTTATCTTTACTGTCTAGTGCATTTAAGAAAGAAGATAATTTTTGTGCCTGTGGATAATCTCCAATAGAATCCCAGCCTGTATCAGGTCCTAAAATTCTATGCATACGTGCGTTATTATTACGTAAAGCTCCTAAGTGAAATTGCTGAACCCATCCCAATTCATGGTATGTTTCAGATAAAAACAATAAAATAGCACTTTGGAATTTCAAAGCCTCTTCAGGAGTTATTGTTTCGTTTTCTCTTTTCTTTTTGAAAATAGCATTTACTTCAGATTCAGTAAAGTTTTCAAAATAAATCTGATCCAATCCATGATCACTTAATTTACAGCCATTTTCATTAAAGAAATCTATTCTTTTTCTTAATGCATCACGTAAATCAGCATATGTATTGATTGCTATACCGGACACATCCCCCAATGTGTCCAGATAAGCATTGTACCCATCATTTGAAATCAAAATAGCTTTATCAGGCCTGAAAGCCGTACTCATTTTAGTTTCAAAAGGGTTTTTATTTAATTTTTGGTGAAACTCCAAAGTATCGATTGGATCTTCAGTAGTACAAACCAATTCAGCGTTTACTTTTTTAAGCAAGTTGCGTGTACTATATTCTGCTGAATTTACTTTTGCAGAAGCTTGTTCGTAAATTCTTTCCGCAGATTTTTCATTTAATAACTCCGTAATATCAAAATAACGAGCCAACTCTAAGTGGGTCCAGTGATACAAAGGATTACGCATTGTATACGGAACTGTTTTTGCCCAGTTTAGAAACTTATCTTTATCAGAACCATTTCCTGTAATAAACTGCTCATTAACTCCTAATGTACGCATTGCACGCCATTTGTAGTGATCACCGTTAATCCAAACATTTGTGATATTATCAAATATTTTATCTTCAGTAATAAACTGTGGATTTAAGTGATTGTGATAATCAATAATTGGCTGATTTTTTGAGTAATTATGATATAATTCTTCAGCGTATTTATTTTCAAGTAAAAAATTATCGTTTATGAATGTTTTCGAGCTCATGATTTAAATATAAAATAGAATATTATTCTTCGTTAGATGGTTTTCCAATTGTTGCAAGGATTCCGCCATCAACATATAAAATGTGACCGTTAACAAAATCACTGGCTTTGGAAGATAAAAATATTGCTGCACCGGCCAAATCGCTTGGATCTCCCCATTTTGCAGCTGGTGTACGACTGATAATAAAATCGTTAAAAGGGTGACCATCCACTCTAATCGGTTTAGTTTGCTCAGTCGCAAAATACCCAGGTCCAATTCCGTTGATCTGAACATTGTATTTTGCCCATTCCGTCGCCATATTTTTGGTCAGCATTTTCAAACCTCCTTTTGCAGCAGCGTAAGCAGAAACAGTATTACGTCCTAATTCGCTCATCATTGAACAAATGTTGATAATTTTACCTTGTCTTCTTTCTATCATTCCTTTAGCAACATGCTTAGAAACAATAAAAGGACTTACCAAATCAATATCAATTACCTCTCTAAAATCAGCAACTTCCATTTCAATTAAAGGAACTCTTTTAATGATTCCCGCATTGTTAATTAGAATATCAATTGGCCCTACTTCACTTTCAATTTTTTGAACAGCTGAAATAACCTCTTGTTCTTCCGTTACATTAAATCTGTAACCAAATGCATTGATTCCTTCACTTTGAAGTTCTTTCACAGCAGCATCAATTTTATCTTGCGAAGAATTTCCATTTACTACAATTGTAGCACCTGCCTGACCCAATCCTTTTGCCATTGCCATTCCCAGTCCGTGTGTACTTCCTGTGATTAGGGCAACTTTTCCTTTTATATCAAATAAATCTATCATGATTTTATCTTAATTCATTGATTTTGCAAACATCCATATCTCCATAATCCAAATTCTCACCGGCCATTCCCCAAATAAAAGTATAATTACTTGTTCCTGAACCAGAGTGAATAGACCAAGGCGGAGAAATTACTGCCTGATGATTATTCATCCAGATATGTCTTGTTTCCTGTGGCTGACCCATAAAATGACATACAGCCTGGTTTTCAGGAATATCCAAATAGAAATAAACTTCCATACGACGATCGTGAACGTGAGCCGGCATGGTATTCCAAACACTTCCAGGTCTTAACTCTGTCATACCCATTTGTAGTTGACAAGTAGTTACTACACTTCCAATAATCATTTGATTTACGGTACGGTGATTTGCGGTTTCCATCGTTCCTAATTCTAATTTATTAGCTTCTGCTAAACTTACTTTTACAGTTGGGTAAGTAGTATGTGCAGGAGCAGAATTTAAATAAAATTTCGCAGGATTATTTTTATCATCACTTTTAAAAATCACTTCTTTATTACCACTACCGATATACAAAGCATCTTTAAATCCTAACTCATATGATGTTCCTTCAACAACCACAGAACCGTTACCTCCAACATTAATAATTCCTAATTCTCTTCTTTCTAAAAAATAAGGAGCTTTTAAAGGATCGATAGTTTCTAATGTTAAATCTCCTTTTACAGGAACAGCTGAACCAGCAATGTATCTGTCATAGTGAGAATAAACCAATACCACTTCATCTTCCTGCA
>CBFGNY010000143.1:0-12140 GCA_965650235.1 uncultured Flavobacterium sp.
CCATAGTATTTGAAATTTTTCATTATTATTTCATCAATCTTCCGGTTGATATTCCGATTGCTATTCCTACTATGATTGGTACAATCATATCGTTGTTATTGGCTTTTAAGTCCAATCAGGCTTACGACAGATGGTGGGAGGCCAGAATTGTCTGGGGAGCGATTGTAAATGATTCCAGAACATTAATTCGTCAGGTACTGACATTTTATAAAGATCCTGATTTTTCTGTTGAAGCAAACGAATTCAAAGAAAATTTTGCCAAAAGACAAATAGCATGGTGCTATAGTTTAGGCCAGGCTCTACGAAATAAAGATGCCATAAAACCACTGAAAGGATTTTTGAATGAAGAAGAGATAAAGTATATAAAAAATCATCAAAATATACCAAATGCAATCTTAATGCTGCATGCACGCGACCTTAGAAATGCAAAAAATGATAAGCGCATCAATATGTACCAGCAGGTAGAAATTGATAATACTTTGTCAAGATTATGTGATGAAATGGGAAAATGCGAACGAATTAAAAACACTATTTTTCCAACAACATACAGTATGTATATTCGATTAACACTGTGTTTGTTTATTTTGTTGTTGCCTTTTGGATTAACAAGCGTGTTGAGCTGGTTTGCTATTCCGTTAATTACGGCGATTGCCGGTGCTTTCTTTTTAATCGAAAAAATGGCAATTCACTTGCAGGATCCGTTCGAAAACAGACCAACTGATACTCCTGTTACGACTATTGCAGAGACAATTGAAAAAAATATTAAGCAAATGCTTAATGAGTATCAAAGTGAATTTGATATCATTAAAGAATTTGATCTAAAAGATGAACCAAAAAAAGTGGACAGCAACACTTATTTTGTTTTGTAATTAATCTTGGCCATTAATTAATTGTTAGCCAGACAACGCAAAAAGTGTTGTCTGGTTTTTTGTTCAGGAACTCAGTAACTTGCCTAAAATTTGAATAGATTGTCTTAACTCATTTGTCCACGGCAAGCCAAAACTAATTCGCATGCAATTTGAAAATTGATTCTGAAATGAAAAAATTCGCCCTGGTGCAATACTGATATTATGTTTCAAGGCCAAATGGTAAAATTCGGCAGTATCTATTTTTTTATCCAGCTCTATCCAAAGAAAAAAACCGCCCTGTGGCTGACTTACTTTTGTGCCTTTTGGAAAAGATTCTAAAATCGTGTTGATATAATTATTGCAATTATGATTCAGGATTTGCCGTATTTTTCGAAGATGGTTTTCATATCGCCCATTTTTCAGAAAATCACCCACAACTTCATGTGTAATGGTAGGAGAGGAGATGGTATGATACAATTTTGTGCGCAAAATTTCTTTTTTGAATTTTCCCGGAATTACCCAGCCCACACGATATCCCGGAGCAAGGGTTTTAGAAACCGAACTGCAGCACATTACAATTCCGCTTTCATCATATGTTTTGCAGTTTGTTGGCCGCCCTGAACTAAAATACAAATCACCGTGAATATCATCTTCAATCAACGGAATATTATGGAGTTCCATTAAGTGTACAGCTTCTTTCTTATGTTCATTTGGCATCATGCTTCCTGATGGATTGCTGAAATTGCTCATCAATACGCAAGCCTTTATTTTTTTAGTAGAAACAGCTTTTTTTAAGGCTTCCAATTCAATTCCTGTGGTCATATTGGTAGGTAGTTCCATAACATACAAGCCTAATGATTTCGCCAGCTGCAGCACGCCAAAATATGCAGGACTTTCTGTAACAATAGTATCTCCGGGTTTTGTAATAGCCATGAGGCAATTCGAAATTGCACTCACGCAGCCGGGAGTAGTTATGATGTCATCTTCTGTTAAAGTTCCGCCCCAGGCAAAAGACCATCGGGCAACTTCTTTTCTAAGATTAACATTACCCTGCATTTCTTCATAACTGGTGCCGCTATTAGGAAGTTGACGCATAGCCTGAATCATTCCCTTATTGAGTTTGGCAATTGGAAGAAGCTCATTTGACGGAAAACCCAATGAAAGCATTGTAACATTTTTATTTGTCATATTTCCGTAAACCAAATCAATCAAATCTTCCCTTTCAATATTTGTAGTTGTAAGAATTGGAGAACTGGAAGTAGGTTCAGTAATAATCCTCGATGAAATATTGCTGACATAATAACCAGATTGTGGTCTCGATTCTATTAATGACCGGCTTTCAATTTCATAATACGCTTTGCTAACTGTACTCATGCTGTAACCTGTTTCTGCACAAACTTCACGAATTGAAGGCAATTTGTCCCCAACATTTAAAACACCCGATTTAATTTGCTTTTCGATTCGGTCAGCAAACTGCAGGTATAAATAATTTGAATTTTTCATAAAAAAAAACTGTTATGGTGCAATTTACAAAAACTGTATCTGTATTGCTGTTTTATTTTTAAGAAATTTGCTTATTGGATATAAACTAAAAAGAAATCCTAATGAAAACTACAAAATACTATATAGCAGCCATTACGGCTTACACCATCTGGGGATTCTTTAGTCTCATACTAAAACCAATACATGAATATGCTTCACTGGATATTTTGTTCTATCGTGTTTTTAGCTGTAGTATTTTAATGTTGCTGATCGCTTTTGCTTTCAAAAGAAAAAAAGTGCAGGAAACGATTGAAACTTTCAGGGCTTTAACAGTTTCTGGAAAAAGAAAAACGATTTTACTGAACATCGGCGGAAGCTTTTTTTTAATGGCTAACTGGTTTACTTTTATTTATGTAATGAACCATGTTAGTGTAAAAGCGACGTCTCTTGCGTATTTGGTTTGTCCTATTTTAACCACGTTGCTGGCGTATTTTATTTTACACGAAAAATTAAAAAAAACACAATGGTTTGCAGTTGGGTTAAGTATTTCGGGCTGTTTACTATTATCATATGCCGACATTCTGGACATGCTTTTTAGTGTCATCATCGGATTGACATATGCTTTCTATTTAGTAAGTCAGCGTGTCAACAAAGGTTTCGATACGTTTATTATCCTGACATTTCATATTACATTGGCAGCTTTGTTTTTATTGCCGTTTTATCCGGCATATAGTGGTCTGGTTCCTACAGAGTTTACTTTTTATTTTTGTATCGAAATGATTGCTGTATTTTTTACGATTATACCGCTGTTTTTAAATTTATACGCATTGTCGGGAATCAATTCTTCGACTGTTGGAATGTTGTTGAATATCAACCCAATGATTGCTTTTGCGCTGGCAAATTTCGTTTATAAAGAAAAAATTTCTCCGTTGCAAATCTTCGCATACAGTATTATTTTTATGGCTGTACTGGTTTTCAATTCACATCATCTTTTCGCAATAAAACAAAAAAAGATAGTTACTTCTAAAAATTAAGGATGAGTGACTATCTAAAATTTGCCCGAAAGGTTCATCAATCTGTCCGGGCTTTTTTGAATGACTTTTAAATCCTATTTTTACATTTAAAAAAATTATATGTGGTTCCTGATTTTAAGTATTATTTGTAGTGTAACAGTAGGCGTAATTTTTAAAATAACCCGCCATTATAATTGTAATCCGGTTCAGATAATTACTTTTAATTATGTATTTGCAATGCTGTTTTGCTATTTTACTTATAGCCCAAATCTGGATGAGGTTACTGCAAATGCCCCGTGGAATATTTATTTAAGTATTGGTATTTTGCTGCCTGTTGTTTTTCTTTTTTTAGCCGCTTCCATCAAACATATGGGAATTGTAAAAACGGATGCTGCTCAGCGATTATCACTTTTTATTCCGATACTGGCAGCCTGGTTTATCTTTAAGGAAGAGTTTAATTCCTATAAAGTAATTGGTCTTGTGATTGGTTTTTTGTCGCTTTTGTTTATTTTGAAAAAACCGTCTGAAAATCAGCAGAATAAATGGTTTTACCCTGCTATTGTTTTATTGGGGTTTGGTATAATCGATATTCTGTTTAAACAAATTGCACTTTACAGTACTCTGCCTTATACAACTTCCTTATTTATAGTTTTTGACATTGCTTTGGCAGTTTCTTTGTTTATTGTGATATATGATTCTGTTATTAAAAAAGTAAAGCCGGAACTTAAGAATATCCTTTTCGGCGGATTGGTTGGACTTTTTAATTTCGGAAATATATTATTTTACCTTAAAGCACATCGGGCATTTTCAGAAAATCCTTCAACTGTTTTCGCCGGAATGAATATGGGTGTCATTGTTTTGGGAAGTCTTGTTGGAGTGTTTTTTTTCAAGGAGAAGTTATCCAAAATAAATTTTTGGGGTATTGTTTTGGCGTTAATTGCAATTGTTTTTATTGTTTTCTCTCAAATTAATTAAAATTTATTATCTCATAAGCCCTTTATTTACAAGGTTTTTTTAAGTGTTTTTACTTTTTTTTAAAATAACTCTATTAATTCTATAGAATTTATAAAATATATTTATAAATTTGTCTCAACAATGAGAAACTATAGTCTAAATATGATGTCTTTCAAATGCAGCTTCACGATGTGCTGCATGATGAATCATGTCTTGAAATGGCGGTAATAGAGAAATACTTGTTAGTTTTTTTTTTTAGCCTTTCATACCCATGAAAGGCTTTTTTTTAGAATTATCAAAAAATAGTAAAAATGAGATCAAATAGAAATACAAATATGCTGATGCAATACTGTCTTACAAAAATTCCTTGTTGCAGCATAGGGCAAAAAATAAATTTTCAAAGCGTTTTTCAAATAAGATATTATGCTTTCAACACATACAATTTCAAATCAATTGAATAAAATCTAAATAACTAAAATTATGAGCTTAGAAATAATTAAACAAAATCCTTTTCAGTCTATGATTGACCGTTTTAATATCGCAGCAGATATTCTGAATATTGATCAGTCGATAAGACAAAAATTACAGCGACCGGAGAAACAAATCGTTGTCAATTTTTCCATTACACTTGATAACGGTAAAATTCAAAATTTTGAAGGATATCGGGTCATTCATAATACAGCTTTAGGACCATCAAAAGGAGGAATCCGTTATGATACGGGTGTAAATCTTGATGAGGTAAAAGCACTGGCAGCCTGGATGACCTGGAAATCTGCCGTAACGGGAATTCCGTTTGGAGGAGCTAAAGGCGGAATTATTTGCGATCCCAGAGAGCATTCAAAAACAGAATTAGAGAAAATTACCAGAGCTTATACAAAAGCTTTATCAGATATTTTTGGACCTGAAAAAGACGTTCCTGCACCAGACATGGGTACAGGTCCTGACGAAATGGGCTGGCTAATGGATGAATTTTCTTTAGTTCACGGCAAAACGATTCATGCTGTTGTGACGGGTAAACATTTACATTCAGGAGGTTCTTTGGGAAGAGTAGAAGCTACAGGAAGAGGGGTTAGTATTATCACGCTTCTGGCACTTCAAAAATTAAAACTGAGACCTGCAAAATCTACAGTTGCCATTCAGGGATTTGGAAATGTGGGACTTCATTCGGCTTTATTTTTACATGAAAAAGGATTAAAAGTGGTTGCTGTAAGTGATGTTTCAGAAGCTTTTTACAATCCTAGGGGGCTTAATATTCCTGAATTGATTTTGTATTATAATCTGAATAACAAAAGTATCAAAGGATACCCAAATTCGGTTGCCATCAAACATGAAGAATTATTGCTTTTGGATGTTGATGTATTGATTCCTGCGGCAAAATAAGATGTCATTACACAAAAAAACGCCCGTGATATTAAAGCTAAAATTATTGTAGAAGGAGCGAATGGTCCGGTTTCTTCGGATGCAGATCAAATTTTACATGAGAATAATGTTTTGGTTGTTCCTGATATTCTGGCAAATGCCGGTGGAGTAACGGTATCTTATTTTGAGTGGCTACAAAACTCACTTTTGGAATCCTGGAGAATTCATCAGATTAATAAACGTCTCGAAGATATATTGGAAAAAGGTTTTGAAACTGTTTTTAGAATTGCAGCGAAACACAATGTTACGCCTCGAATCGCAGCTTACATAATTGCCCTGCAAAAAGTTGCCGATACACAATCTATAAAAGAAGTGGCGTTCGAAGAGCCAAAATTCAAACAGAATTAAGAGAGCTGAGACTAATTAAGAAGAAAGCATATTTTCATTAGTTATTAGAGATAGTAAGTGATGAAGATATCTTTTTACTTAAAATTTAATCAAATTATAAATACTTTATTTATCCGTCAAAAAGTAATTTTTAAAAATGGAACATATCAATTTTCTCGCGTTCGCTATGCCTGCATTTTTTGTTTTTTTATTTTTGGAATATAAACTCGCACAGCGCAGAAAACAATCGGAGATTTTTAATTACGAAAGCTCGGTTTCGAACATTAGTATTGGTATAGCAGAAAGATTAATCAATCTTTTTGTGGTTGCAAGTTTTTATCAGTTGTATTATTTTATATATGATAACTACAGATTATTAGATATTCAAAGCAATGTTTTTGTATGGTTTGCATTAATTCTCGTAACCGATTTTGTATGGTACTGGTACCACAGACTAGGACATGAGGTTAATTTTTTCTGGGCGGCACATATTGTTCATCACCATAGTGAAGAATTTAATTTTACGGCTGCAGCCAGAATTACCACTTTTCAGGCAATTGTGAGAACAGGTTTTTGGTGTGTTCTTCCTTTTGTTGGGTTTCATCCAAAAATGGTCATTACGATGTTGATTGTTCATGGTGCCTATTCTTTTTTTACACATACTCAGCTCATCGGCAAAATAAAATGGTTGGAATATGTTTTTGTAACGCCTTCAATTCATGGTGTTCATCACGCATCTGATGAAAAATATCTGGATAAAAATTACGGAGATATGTTTACTTGTTGGGACCGTATTTTTGGAACTTTTCAAGAGGAGGAAGAGAAACCAAAATATGGTTTAACCCATCCGTTAAAAAGTTATAGTTTTTTATGGCAGCATACGCATTATTACTTTGAAATTTATGAGTTATGGAAGCGCTCAAAAGGTTTTAAAGCCAGATGGAAAGCTGTTTTTGGAAGTCCGGCACATATGGATCAGGATATTCGGCCAACCTTGGAAAAACGTTTTTTACAGGATAAAAGCAATCCGCATCAAAGACTTCGATTTAGAAATTACCTTTATATTCAATTAGGAATTTGTACTTTGGTTCTAACCGTTTTTACTTATTATTTTGATTTTTTAAATTTAATTGATAAAGCTTTTGTTCTCGCATTTATCCTAATCACATTAATAAATTGCGGTGCATTACTGGAACAGCGAAAGTGGATGTATTATCTGGAATATGGCCGCATTTTTATTGGGACAACCTACTTTTTATATGAAGAAGATTTAACTACGTTTTTCTTTATTCCGCTGGCGATTATGATCTTTGCAGAGCAGTTGTTTTCGCTTAGTAAACGATATCAAAATGTGGTGCTTCAGTTGGAAACTTCTGAGTAATGAATATAGAATAAAGAGCAAAGAATAAAGAAAGCGACTAATAATTTGTCGCTTTTTTTTTGGTTTAAATTATTTAATCGTCATATTTTTTTTAAAGTGATAAAAAATTCCGAAAGAGAAATTAATTTGTCATGTGCTTGATTTTCAATTTTATTAAAAAAAATTAACAATTGAAATAGTAAAAAGTTCAAATTTTTTTTCGGCTTTACATCAATTTTATATACCTGATTATTAGCGATTTGTTTCTTTTTGAACAAGTATTGTTGGTATCGAGAGCCGTGTGAGCGATAGGAGCAGGTTACCGAAGTAACGCGGATAGCGCGACAGCATCCCGATAAGAGGGCGAATAACCGCAATGTAAATTTGCCCTCTTATCGGGATGGTGGCACACCCTGAACTTTAAGTTATACCCGATTATGATCACCTTTCCAATGTACAATTGCTTGTTTTATGGCATCTCCCGAGAGGTTTTCTTTAAGTGCACGTTCTATGAGAGATAGAAATTCAGCATCGGGAGCAAATCGGAAAGCAAAAATCTGATCATCTGTGAATTTGTGTTCTATGGTTTCAAATCTGACACCGGTAAGCACAAAATAACGATAGCGCAATTCCAGCTTTATAATTCTGTTTTGTAAAATTAAAGCATAATGCTGACGCATCATATAGGCCAGACAAAATAAAAATATAAAAACTACAGCAATAAAACTCCATATTAAAGGGTAAGCTGTGGTAAATGCAAAATAAATGCTGAAAGCTAAAAAAACCATCAAAACAGGATAATATATAAAATGGTGTGACGGATAAAATCTAATATGATTTTGATAAGACTGCACTTTCATGGTTGTATTTTTTTAATGTAAAAGTAAAAAAAGCTATTTTTCAAAAAAAAATAGCTTTTTCCCCCAAATAATGAACAACTAATACAAGTATGTATTGTTTGCTGTATTATTTTTTATCTAAATCTTGTTTTAACTGTTTAGCATGCTGAAGATGTTCAGTTAGTTTTGAAACATTATTAGAAGCCCATGTTTTAATTTCCTGATCAGTAGCATTTTCAGATGCTTTTTTAAATTTATCGATTGCTTTTTCATGACCGTCAACCATCATATCGACAAATTTCTTGTCAAAATCAACACCTGATTTTTCGTTTAGTTTGTTATATTTATCCTGTCCTTCTTCTGTTACAGATGTAGGTAGTGAAAAATTGCGGCTATCTGCCATTGCTTTGACCTCTGCAGCTGCTTTTGTATGCTCATCAACAAGCATTTTACCAAACTTTTGAACTTCAGGATTTGTACTCTTTGTCTGTGCAAGTTTTCCGGCTTCGATTTCAGTCATATTAATTTCAGCTGCATCAACTAAAAACTCAGAATCATCTTCCTTGTTATTCTGATTATCGAACTTGGCCTCGTTTTGGTCTTCGGCAACTTCTTTTGTATCCTCTTGTTTTGATTCGTTTTTACAAGAATTTAAACTCATTAAAATAATTCCTGCTCCTAAAACTGCTTTACTGATTAAAAGTATCTTTTTCATGATCTATATGTTTTAAAATTTATGGTAGTAAAATTATTTAATCATACTAATTAAATTTTACACTTTGATTTGATATTGTTATATCATTCAAACTTTTATGAACTGGCGGATAATCTTCCATTCATTCAGTTTTGTTTCGAATGGCTTGCTTGCATTTGCAGGGCTTGTAGAGGGGAGCGTAATCAGGTTATAGTCTTTATTATTTTTTAACGAAACATGTTTTTTAAAAAAAGTGGCTGCTTTCTGGCCATTAAAAAAAATGGTTTTTATAGTAGGATGCTGTTTTAAAAATTGTTCGAAATCATTTGTAATTTCATTTTTAATAGCACTGTCGAGACTTCCGATTCTTTCACAATATTGTAAAACATCCCACAAGGCAATTTTGTTTTTGATTAATAATGCTTTTCTGGCATCATAATCTTTTGAGAAATCTTCGTTTAAAATTTCAAACATAAAACGCCAGAAATTGTTTTGGGGATGGCCATAATATTGCTGTATTTCTAATGATTTTGTACCAGGCATCGTACCTAAAATTAGGATGGTGGCGTCTGCTGCGGTGATAGGGGCAAAAGAAAAGCTTTTCATTATTAAATTAAAAGAGTCATTTAGAAGTAATTATAAAACAAAACAAAAAAATTATATAACACATTCCATGGTGCTTTACACGAATTTTGGAGTTCAATTCATAAAAAAATTAAACCTACTTCTATTATAAGATAATTTTAGAATTTAAATCCGAGCAAAATGAAAACAGTAAGTATATATAACGATAAAATTAAAAATATATTTGAAGAGCTAACATCAGGTTTAGGAGGGAAAATAATTTGTGATTCTGATGAATACGCTTTAGAAGTCAGCAATAATTTTGCCAAAGGTACTATTGTCGGATCTTCATTCAGTGATTCTATTTCCTGCTTGCAATTTGATATGGTTTTTTCTGAGGATGTAAGAATCAGTATTGGAAATCCGAATATTTCACCAGTCTATTTTGCCTATTGTTCGAAAGGAAGTTTGTCACACAGTTTTGGAATTTCCGGAATTGAAAGAAAATTAAAGAAGTTTCAGACTGCGATAGTTTCATCTAAACAAAATGAAGATAATATTTTGTTTTTTGAGAAGAATACCAACACAAAAGTCACTTTGATTGTGGTAGGAACTCAAAATTCGGATTCATTTGAAAATAATTTTTTCAATCAAAAAGTAAAAGAAATATTTTTAGAAAAGAATCTTTCAGGTAACTTTTTCTATGTAGGTTCTTATAATTTAAAAATAGCAGAGAAAATCGAGCAGTTGAACGCAGTTACCCAAACCGGAATTGTTCGCAATTTATTGAAAGAAGGCATATTGAAAATCATTTTGGCAATGGAAATTCAGCAGCACTCTGATGACATGAACAATTTTTCGAAAGAAACAAACTGTCTTACATTAAAAGAAATGGAAGAAATAAAAAAGCTTTCAGACCTTATAAAGAAAACGCCGGAAGAGCAATTTACTATAAAATCACTCAGCAAGCTATCTGGATTGTCACCAAACAAATTGCAGGAAGGCTTTAAAATGATTCATGACAGAACGGTAAATGACTTTATCACGCATATGCGAATTTTAAAAGCCGAGATTTTAATTAGAAATTCCGATTTAAATATCTCCGAAATTGTGTACTGCATTGGTTTTACCAGCAGAAGTTATTTTTCTAAAATCTTCAAGCAAAAATTTAACTGCAGTCCAAAGGAGTATAAGTTCAATCAGAATCAGCTGGCGATTACGGCTTAATATCCTTTGGAGATTGATCCTTCTACAAGAACAGTTCTTGAAAGGAAATAAAATAAGGAACATAAGATTCTCTTTTAAAAAAAATCAATTATAAAATAAATGCTCTGGATTTTAGCTTAATAAGAGCTAAATCCAGAGCATTTTACAATTAATCAAATTTTATATATTCTAATTTATAAAACTTTGTTCCATAATAAACACAGTTGAATTATTAGCCAATAGCATCAAGCACAACTTCTTCATTAGTAACATTAGAAAGGTTGATAGCGGTTTCTATAAGAGCCAAATGTGAATAAGCCTGAGGGAAATTCCCTAACAGTCTTTTGGTTTCAAAATCGATATCTTCACTAAATAATCCTAAATGATTGCTATAGGAAAGCAGTTTTTTAAACAGTTTCTCCGCTTTTTTTGTTTCTCCAATTTTATACAGGCTGTTTATAAACCAAAAAGTACAAATAGTAAACGAAGAAGAAGGAAGACCAAAATCATCTTTGTTTTTATAACGGTACAAAAGCCCATCATTACTTAAATCACGTTCGATAGCTTTTACAGTAGCAATGTATTTTGGATCCATGGCGTCGATGAAACCATAGCTTTCCATTAAAAGTACAGAAGTATCAAGCTCATCTGAGCCATAAGACTGTGTAAAAGCCTGAACAGACTCTTTCCACGCATTTTTCATGATATCTTCTTTTATTTCGGCAGCTAAAGGTTCCCATTTCTCGGCTTTATATTTCTTGCCTAAAATTTTAGCAACTTTTATGGCTCTGTCGATGGCAGTCCAACATAGTATTTTAGAGAAAGTAAAATGTCTTTCTTCGGTTCTGAATTCCCAAATGCCTTTATCAGGTTCTTGCCAGTGCCTGCTGACAACCCAGACAATGCCTTTGGTTATATTCCAGAGTTCTTCACCATTTTCGGTATCATTGCTAAAGGTAATGAGCTGTTGATAAATGACATCCATTAAGATTCCGTATATATCATTTTGGCGTTGTGAATAAGCTGCATTTCCAATTCTGACAGGTTTACTGCCCATATATCCGCTAAGGTGATCCAGTGTTTCTTCGGTAAGTTTTTTTTCCTTATTGATGCCATACATGATTTGTAGTTTTTCATCTTTAGTAGGAGTCAGATCAACAATGAATTGCAGATAATCTTTGGCCATTTTTTTATGTCCAAGTTCAGAAACTACTTTAACAACCATAGAGGCATCCCGTATCCAGCAAAAACGATAATCCCAATTTCGAACCTCGCCAATAGTTTCCGGAAGAGAAGTAGTAGCAGCTGCAAGGACAGCTCCGGTTTTTTCGTAACTTAAAAGCTTAAGTGTTATAGCGCTACGTGAAATTTGCTCATTGTATTTTTTATATTCTGTTGTTTTATCATTCCATCCAAGCCAGTATGTTTTTGTCC
>CBFGNY010000144.1:0-12087 GCA_965650235.1 uncultured Flavobacterium sp.
AAACATTCTGCTGTAATGGACAAATACGATCCTGAGAAAAAAGTAGCTATGATGGTTGACGAATGGGGTGGTTGGTATGAAGTAGAAAAAGGAACAAACCCGGGATTTTTATACCAGCAAAATACCATGAGAGATGCAGTTTTGGCCGGATCAACACTTAATATTTTCAACAATCACGCAGACAGGGTTCAAATGGCAAATTTAGCACAGTGTGTTAACGTATTACAGGCAGTTATTTTAACTGATAAAGCGAAAATGATTACCACACCTACTTATCATGTAATGAAAATGTATGCTGTTCATCAGGATGCGAAATTATTACCGATAAGTTTTCAATCGCCATTGTATACGGTTAATGGAGAAACACTTCCTGCAGTATCAGCTTCTGCTTCAAAAGATAAGAGCGGAGCAATTCATATTTCATTAGTAAATGTTGATGCAAAAAATAAAAACAAAATAGAAATTGATGTGAAAGACCTTGGAGTTAAAAACTTCTCAGGAACAGTAATTACATCTGCTAAATTGCAGGATTACAATTCATTCGATACACCAAATAAAATTATCCCAACAGTTTTCAAAGGTTTCGAAAACAAAAAGGGAAAACTTGAAATTACCATTCCTCCTTTCTCAGTAGTTGTTTTAGAAGGAAAATAAAGTATTTCTTAATTTCTGATGGCGCTTGATTACAAGAATTAAATCCATTTATATGCAGTTAGAATCGTTGAAAAAGCCTTGCCAAATCAAATGTATCAATTGATTTAAAAGGAGGTCAGGTTGGATGGGAAAGAAACAGCTCTTATTTTTAAAGGAGATAGCTCGATGATGAGATCTTTTGCATCTCCAACGAAAATTAGCCTAAAAGAAGACTGATTTAAGCTGAATAGATAGCGAAATTCAATACAATTTCCCTGTCTATTCAGCTACTATTTTGAAAATAAAAATGAAATAATTGCAACTGAATGAATCTATAATTGGCGTTTGTTTTTTGTTTTGAAATTAAATCATTGTTTTGATGCATTATTTGAAAAAAACAGAAGACTAATTTAATTAAGTGTTTTTTGTACACTTATAAATAATTATACTATATTTGTCTCATTAAAATGAATTTCTAAATGAAAAATTACGTTATAGGATTAGATTACGGAACAGATTCTGTTCGTGCGGTGTTAATAGATACTGAAAATGGTCAGGAATTGGCATCAAATGTTTCTCATTACAAAAGATGGAAGAATAAGCAATACTGTGATGCATCGATCAATCAGTTTCGTCAGCATCCTTTGGATCATATTGAAGGACTGGAAATTACGATTCAGACTGTTGTAAAGGAAAGTGGTGTCGATTCTTCTTTAATAAAAGGGATCTGTATCGATACAACAGGATCTTCTCCGGTTCCGGTTACAAAAGAAGGAATTCCATTAGCTTTAACTAAAGGTTTTGAGGAAAATCCGAATGCGATGATGGTGTTGTGGAAAGATCATACATCAATAAATGAAGCAAACGAAATCAATGAACTGGCAGTAAGCTGGGGCGGAGAAAACGTAACAAAATATGTGGGCGGAATTTACTCATCAGAATGGTTTTGGGCAAAAATACTGCACATTGCAAGAGAAGATGAAGCCGTTCGAAATGCAGCGCACACCTGGATGGAGCACTGCGATTTAATGACCTATTTATTGATTGAAGATAAAGATTTAAAAACATTCAAAAGAAGCCGTTGTGCTGCGGGTCACAAAGCCATGTGGCATGAAGACTGGAACGGACTTCCTCCGGTTGAGTTTTTAGAAAAACTACATCCTTATTTAGCAACACTTCGCGGAAATTTATATGATGAAACGTATACATCAGATTTAGTTGCCGGAAATTTAAGCAAAGAATGGGCAGATCGTTTAGGACTTACAACCGATACAGTTGTAGCTGTTGGAACTTTCGACGCACATTCAGGAGCTGTTGGGGCTAAAATTGGCGAAAATACTTTAGTTCGCGTTATGGGAACTTCTACCTGTGATATTTTGGTTGGTTCTTATGATGAGGTAGGTACAAAAACTGTTCGCGGAATCTGCGGTCAGGTTGATGGCTCAGTGATTCCAGGATTTATTGGTCTTGAGGCAGGACAATCTGCTTTTGGAGATTTATTAGCCTGGTACAAAGAATTATTGATGTGGCCAACAGAACAATTGTTAGGTTCATCTTCTATTTTAAATGATGCCCAAAAAGAACAGTTAAGAGAAGAATTCAGCGATAAATTAATTGTAGAATTAACAAAAGAAGCTGAAAAGATTCCGTTATCAGAAAGTATACCAACAGCTTTAGACTGGATCAACGGACGCAGAACTCCGGATGCTAATCAGGAAATAAAAAGCGCTATTTCAAACTTATCTTTAGGATCAAAAGCGCCTCATATTTTTAAAGCTTTGGTAAACGCAATTTGTTTTGGATCTAAAAAAATCGTGGATCGCTTTGAAGAAGAAGGAGTAAAAATTGACAGTGTTATCGGAATTGGCGGCGTTGCCCGTAAATCACCTTTTATCATGCAGACTTTGGCTAATGTTTTAAACAAACCAATAAAAGTAGCCTTATCAGATCAGGCCCCCGCTTTGGGAGCAGCAATTTATGCCGCTGTAGCTTCCGGAATTTATCCAAATGTTATAGAAGCAAGCCAAAAAATGGGAAGTCCTTTTGAAAGTGAATACACACCACAACTTGATAAAGTGGCTGCTTACAACAAATTGCTTTTAGCATACGACCAATTAAGTGCTTTTGCAGATCCATCTATTAAAATTACAGAAAATGAGTTCTCTCTATAAAGATTTAAAACAAGAATGTTACGAAGCCAATATGCAGTTAAATGCATTGAATCTGGTGGTTTATACCTTTGGAAATGTAAGTGCAGTCGACAGAAAAAATGGTGTTTTTGCCATTAAGCCAAGCGGTGTTCCTTACGAAGATTTAAAACCGGAAGATATTGTAATTGTGGATTTTGACAACAACATTATCGAAGGAACGATGCGTCCGTCATCTGACACCAAAACGCATGCTTATTTATACAAAAACTGGCCAAACATTGGAGGCGTTGCACACACACACGCAACCTATTCTGTCGCCTGGGCACAATCTCAGCGTGATATTCCAATTTTTGGAACCACACATGCAGACCATTTAACAGCTGATATTCCGTGTGCTCCGCCAATGGCAGATGCACTTATTGAAGGAAACTACGAACACAACACTGGAATTCAGATTTTGGATTGCTTCAAAGAAAAAAACCTTTCGTACGAAGAAGTAGAAATGGTTTTGATAGGAAACCACGGTCCGTTTGCCTGGGGAAAAAACGCTGCAAAAGCGGTTTACAACAGCAAAGTTTTAGAAGTAGTAGCCGAAATGGCCTATCTGACTTTACAAATAAACCCGAATGCACCAAGATTAAAAGATTCGTTGATAAAGAAACATTACAACCGCAAGCACGGAAAAGATTCGTATTACGGACAGTAAAAAGCTTGTTTCAGGTTTCAGGTTTTTTTTGTTTCAAGTTATTGGAACGTGAAAACTGAAACTTGAAACTTGAAACAAAGAAAACTAAAACAAAAAAATAACCAATTAAATAACAAAGATTTTCCGCATTTCAAAACTTGAAACTTGAAACAAGGAAAACTGAAACAAAATAAAAGACATGATTGACATTTCTCAAAAAGAAGTTTGGTTTGTAGTAGGAAGCCAGGAATTATACGGTGAAGAAACACTAAGAAAAGTAGCGGAACATTCGCAGATAATTGCAAAAGGATTAGATGCAACATCTAGTATTCCGGTAAAAGTAGTTTATAAAGATGTGGTAAAATCTCCATCTCAAATATTAGATGTTTGTTTAGCGGCAAACAACACTAAAAACTGTATCGGAATCATCGCCTGGATGCATACTTTTTCACCGGCTAAAATGTGGATTGGAGGATTAAGTATTCTGAAAAAACCATTATGTCATTTACACACACAGTACAACGCTGAAATTCCGTGGGGATCTATCGATATGGATTTCATGAACTTAAACCAATCGGCTCACGGAGATCGTGAATTTGGTTTTATCATGTCAAGAATGCGCAAAAAACGTAAAGTGGTTGTTGGGCATTGGGAAGACGAAAGAGTACAGAAAAAATTAGGAATCTGGACAAGAGTTGCTTTAGGATGGGACGAACTTCAGAACCTGAAAGTAGCTCGTATTGGAGACAATATGCGTGAAGTTGCCGTTACAGAAGGTGATAAAGTAGAAGCTCAAATTCGTTTCGGAATGTCGGTTAACGGTTTTGATTCGTCTGATGTTACCAAACATATTGAAAAAGTTACGGATAAAGAATTGAATGATTTATTAGCGGTTTACGAACAATCATATAGTTTGACGGATGCTTTAAAAGAAGGCGGAGCGCAAAGAAGTTCATTAACAGAAGCTGCAAAAATTGAATTAGGTTTAAGATCTTTCCTTGAAGAAGGAGGTTTCGGAGCCTTTACTGATACGTTTGAAAATCTTGGAGTTTGGAAACAATTACCTGGAATTGCAACACAAAGATTAATGGCTGACGGTTACGGTTTTGGTGGAGAAGGCGACTGGAAAACTGCTGCAATGGTTCGTGCTTTAAAAGTAATGAACGTTGGTCTTGAAGGAGGAACTTCTTTCATGGAAGATTACACCTACCATTTTACACCTCAAAAATCATATGTTTTAGGATCACACATGTTGGAAATCTGTCCTTCTATTGCTGATGGAAAACCTTCATGCGAAGTACATCCTCTTGGAATTGGTGGTAAAGAAGATCCTGCCCGTTTGGTGTTTAATTCACCTGCAGGTGATGCTATCAATGTTTCGTTGGTGGATATGGGGAACCGTTTCCGTTTAATCGTGAACGAAGTTGAAGCAATCAAACCGATGGCTGAATTGCCAAAACTTCCGGTTGCAAGAGTTTTATGGGATTGCAAGCCAAACTTGGATATTGCAGCAACAGCCTGGATTTTGGCAGGAGGAGCACATCATACCGTATACAGCCAGGCAGTGACTACAGAATTCATGGAAGATTTTGCTGATATCGCCGGAATTGAATTATTGGTGATTGATGAAAAAACAACCATTAGAGATTTTAAAGATAAAATTAATGCCAACGAAGCGTACTACCATACGTTTCAACACGGATTGTAATCTGGTCAAAAGTCGAAAGTCTTAAAGTCATAAAGTTTAATTAACTTTGAATTATCTGACTTTAAGACTTTCGTCTTGATGACTTTACTAACTTAAAAAAAACCAATATTTATGAATGTATTAAAACGTTGTGCTTTCGGAATTACTATAATCGGTTTGGCAACACTTTCCGTTCAATGTAAAAGCGATAAAAAAATGGATGCAACCACAACTCAAGAAGCAAAAGATTCTGTAACAATTGTAAAATCTGATTACGGAACAACTCCAAAAGGAGAAAAAATTGAAAGCTACAAGCTGAAAAACCAAAACGGAATGGAAGTAGATATCATCACTTTTGGTGGTATTATCACGGATTTGAAAGTGCCAAATAAAGACGGTGTTTCTGAAAATGTAGTTACCGGATTTAATTCTTTGGAACAATACATGAAACCAAACCCGTTTTTTGGAGCTTTGATCGGACGTTTCGGAAACCGAATTGCAAAAGGTAAATTTACATTAGACGGTAAAGAATATCAATTAGCGATCAACAATGAAACAAACGCTTTACACGGAGGACCGGAAGGTTTTTTCAGAGCAGTTTGGAAAGCAGAAGAAGCCAAATCCGGAGAAGCAGCTGTTTTGAAATTATCTTATCTAAGTAAGGATATGGAAGAAGGCTATCCTGGAAATT
The DNA here is from genome assembly GCA_965650235.1 of uncultured Flavobacterium sp. Classification (GTDB taxonomy): domain Bacteria; phylum Bacteroidota; class Bacteroidia; order Flavobacteriales; family Flavobacteriaceae; genus Flavobacterium. The sequence continues at coordinate 5,847 of CBFGNY010000144.1, forward strand.
TAAAAGTTATAGTAACATATACTTTAACAAAAAACAACGAATTGGAAGTGCTTTACGAAGCGACTACAGACAAAAAGACCGTTATAAATTTAACACAGCATACGTATTTTAACTTATCTGGTGATTTCTCTAAAACGATTTTGGATCACGAATTGACTTTAAATGCGGATAAAATTGTTCCGGTTGATGCGACTTTAATTCCAACAGGAGTATTACAAGATGTTACCAACACACCATTCGATTTCAGAAAACCAAAATTAATTGGTAAAGATATCAATGCTAAAGATGAGCAATTAGTAAGAGGAAAAGGATACGACCATTGCTGGGTTTTGAACAATCCTGAAAAAGGAAAAACAGTTATTGCAAAAGCTTACCATCCTGCAAGCGGAAGAGTTTTAGAAATGACTACAGACGAGCCTGGAATTCAGTTCTATTCAGGTAATTTCCTTGACGGAACTCTACCAATGCGTAACGGCGGAACTTATGCGCACAGAACAGGTTTTTGTTTAGAAACACAACATTACCCGGATTCTCCAAACCAGAAAGATTTTCCAACGACAGTTTTAAATCCTGGCGAAAATTATAAAACGAAAACAACTTTTAAGTTTTCAGTAAAAAAATAAGTTAAATCAGTTTTGTTAGTTTAAATTCAAAAAACCTCGAAAGTTGTGCTTTCGAGGTTTTTTTGTTTAGAAATTTGAGTATTTATACTTGATTGATTTGGGTAATTCTTTTTTACATTTGATAAAATATATAATACAAACAACTTTAGCCAATTAATCATCTTTTAGGTGGATATATGAAAGTTTGTTTTATTTATAAATGAGCTAGCATACACTTTAAATAAATTACTTAAAATGATAAAAGGAAGTCAACAAAATATAAATAGTACAAGGGATTTAATTTCATCACTAAAAGACTACTTCGATATTGCATTATTTTCCAAATTAAAATCCACAAAAAAAGAAAATTTAAATGACCTAATATTTTTTCACAATAATGATTTTTGGTCTCAAGCTCTGATTTCAAAGATTTATGCTGGGCAAATAATAAAACTTCAGAATTTTAAGATGCTGGAGTGGATTCCAAATTCACCAGGATTGTTTCATACACGATTTGGAAGAGATGAAAGAGAAAGAGCATTTGAAAGACATTTTGAAAATGAAAGAAGAAAAGGAAATGGTCTAATTGAACAGAACTTCATAGAATTAAGACCTGGAGATAAAAGAAGTATGGTTAAAGGTGGGATTGGATCTTTAAGACTTGGACCAAAAAAGATTGATGGTAATCTGAAATATATAATGTGTGCAACTTCTAATGGAGTAAGCCATGAAGGTATAGTTGTTTTACTAGAATCTGAACATTACAGCGATATAATTTCAGAAATTAGAATAAATAAAAATCCGACTGTAAATATAACAGGAAGAATTATGATACTTCCGAAAGAACTTTCTATAATTAGCAATGAATACTATAGAGAAGTTCCTAAATTTTATATTGAAGTTGAGGAAATAGAATTATTAAAAAATGATAATCCAAATCAAGGTATAGTAAGTGTCGCAATTACATATGCAAACGAAGAAGAAATAAAACAATATGATGCTTTTTCATATTCTTTTTGTCAATTTTCACCATCTGAATCAGAACATAATTTAGAAGGAGTAAGAGATTGGCTAAGGAATTATGCAATAAAATATTCTCAAACAGATACGCCTTTGATAGTTGGAGACTTTGACGAATATTATAATCATTTTGAAAAAGTACAATTTCCAATTAACGATATAGCAAATGGAATGATATCGGTAGAGAATTTACATAAATTTCAAAAATTATTTGATTTCAATATAAACGAAACAACAATGGGAGATAAAAACATATTCAACAATAGCCAGATTGGAGCTGTCGGCTCAAATGCAAAAGCTGCTAAAAATAAATTTGAGCAGAATAATTATGTTTTGCCGGATAATTTAAATTTTGATATCATAGCTCAAGAGTTAAGTAAATTAAAAAATAGCTTAAAATTAAATGCAGAAACTTCAGAACAATTCAATGCTATTAGCGAAGTTGTAGAAGCAGAAAATGCTGTAAAAAATAAAGATGGCAATAAGATTGTACAGCATCTTTTGAATGGAGGTAAATGGGTGTTGAATACTGCAAAAGATATTGGAGTTGAAGTAGTAGCAGAACTTATAAGCAAACAAATGCAATAAAATAGAAAGTTACTGCTGTTTGGAAAGATCGGGTTTTTTAAGCGATAATCAGATCGCTTGGATATATTAAAACTTCTTAGTAAGATAGAATGAATTTATAATCCGTGCCTGCAAAAAAGAAATTTATAAATATCTAAAAGGGAGAATATTACTAAATCAGTTTTGTTTTTAACTTACATTATAGCTAAATTTGTTTCAATCAACTTTACAGTTAAGATCTTTAATCATGACAGCAACAACCATAAAACAAGTAAATGCAAAGCTTAAAAGTTTACCTGATGCTTTGGTAGAAGAAGTCGAAAAATACATTGATTTCCTTGCCTTTAAGCACTCTCAGGAAACACAAGAAATTCCTGATTGGCATAAAGAAGTAGTTTTAAAACGAATAAAAGACAAGAAAGCTCCTGTAGATGCTTTTGCTATGTTGGACAATTTAGAGCGTTAAGTGAAAAAATACACTTTAGTTGCTGACCCAAGAGTAGAAGACGATTTAAAAGAAGCTCGTGATTTTTTAAACTCCAGACGAAAAGGATATGGAGATAAATTTTTATCCGAATACCGTCGTGCTTTGAAAAGTTTACAAAACAGTCCACTATTTCAAGTGCGTTATAAAGAAGTGCATTGCCTGCCAATGAAAACCTTTAAGTATATGATTCATTTTGAGGTTGATGAACAAAATAAAACAGTACACATTTATGCAGTACTTTCAACGCATCAGGATCCTGATAAACATTGGATATAACAATCAAAGCGACTTATAATTGGGTTGCTTTTTTGTTTAATTGTGATTAAAAACATAATTTATGACCTCCAAACACCTCTTCATAGCAGCAATAAACTGGACTTCCAGCCAAAATCAGGAACCATCAGAAAAAAAATTCTACAGTAAAAGCCATCAAATAAAAATCGAAGGAAAACCAGTTCTGGATGTTTCGGCCGCGAAAGCTTTCAAAGGCGATCCAGATTTATACAATCCTGAAGATTTGCTTTTAAGCAGTTTGGTTTCCTGCCACATGATGTCGTACTTATACGTGTGCTCGCAAAAAGGAATCGAAATTTTAGAATATTCAGATAACGCCGAAGCAACGCTTGAAGTTTCTCCAGACGGAAGCGGCCGTTTTACAGAAGTTCGTTTATACCCAAAAGTTAAAATTGCAAACCCGGATAAAATTAAGGAAGCTTTAGAGCTGCATACAAAAGCCAATCAATTGTGTTTTATAGCCAACTCCTGTAATTTTCCTGTGTTGCATAATGCCACTTGCGAAAGCGCATAAAAAAAGAGACTGTGTGAACAGCCTCTTTGTATATTGTCTTATTTTTCTTTTTTTGGTTTGGGATTCTTTTGAAAAAAAATTAATTTTTTAAGTCTTTGATTACTTTAAAAGCAACATCAACTTGTTCTTCTCCTACCAGGATCGTAAATTCGTTTGAAGTCGAAATTACCTCATTAATAATAATTCCTTCCCACGCTAAACGCTGAAAAATGAAATAATAAATTCCCGGTACCACGATATTTTCTTTTGGTAATTTTACAGTGATAGAAGCCAGATTATCCAATTTCTGAATCAGTTTTTCACGGATAAAGTGTTTTTCAACTAAATGGTTGATACTGCTGCTAACTACGATATTGGTTTCGTTTACACCGCGTGATGAGGTATAAAAAATATCAGACAGTACATTAATATCCGAAATCAAATCAGCTTGTTTGTTTAAAACAGTGTCAGAAGCTGCAAAAGTGTAATCAGTCAATTCAGAACGAACCGTGATTTCACCAATGTTTTTAATGACTTTGTTGATTTTGTGGTTCAGTTTAAAATCTAATTCTTCGGTTAGTCTTTTTAGGGACATTACTACAGCGCCTTGTTTTACTTCTTTCCCGAATTCGCTTTCCAATTCGGTCATGATGTTACGCGATAAGGAAGTCAGATTGATAATCCCCAAGGAGAGTGCGTTAAGTAAAAAGGGCTTGGTTTTGATGTAATTTTCTACAATAGAAGAAACGGTTTTCATAATCTTTAATTGTTTTTTGTAATGTAATTGTGTTAGTTTGGTTTGTTTGTGATGTTATAAATCTCTGCAAATATAAATTAAAAAACAATTTGTTACAAATATAACAATAAAAAATTATGTTAAAAGTGGTAAAAAGCATCAGTAAGATGCTCAATAGCAAATGTTTCCTCGGTTTTATGGATCGCAATTATGTCAAAACGTATTTCTAAAGCATCATCAAAATCCTTTTCCCTATCGTTTATGTAGGCATTTACTGCTTTTATGAGCAGCTGAATCTTTTTTGGTTTCACAAAATCCTGCGGTAAACCAAAATCTAAATTCGATCTGGTCTTTACTTCAATAACGGTTACAATGTTTTCTTTTTTGGCAATAATATCAATTTCGGCTTTTTGAAAAGTCCAGTTTCGTTCTAAAATTTTATAGTCATTTTGAAGCAGAAATTCTACGGCTAAATCTTCACCTTTTTTTCCAAGTTCGTTATGTTCAGCCATTTTAAGTTAGAGGTTGGAAGTTAAATGTTAAGGGTTAAGCGTTGGAGAATTTTATATGAATAGTAAGGAAATTTTTTCGACAAAGCCGCATAACAACTAACCCATAACACCTAACTTTTTTGAGTAAAGGTTGAGGTTAAATGTTAAAGGTTAAGTGTTGGAGAATTTTATGAATACAAGAGAAAATTTTTTAGACAAAGCCGCATACTCCTAACCCCTATACTCATAACTTTTTTCACTTAAAAACAACAGTACTCCCCGAAGCATTCACTTCAATAGAAACCGTGCTTCCCATAACAAGTGCACGATTATCCTGAATATGGCCTGCAGGAAAATTAAAGATCACAGGAATATTGTATTTTTTTGTCACATCATCCACAATTTCAAGCGCATTTTTGCCCCACGGAATATCATTGTCTTTCATTTTAGTCATGGAGCCAATCACAATTCCTTTTAGGTTTTCGATACAGCCATTACGTTTCAGGTTCATCATCATACGATCAATATGGTATAAATATTCATCAAGGTCTTCAATAAATAAAATTTTATCCTTGCAGTCAATAGCCGATTGTGATCCTAATAAACTGTACAAAATCGATAAATTTCCGCCAACCAATTCACCTGTTGCACTTCCAAAACGATTCATTTTATCCGGACCAACCGAATAAGAAAGCGGTTCTCCAAACAAACTCTTTTTTAAGGAACTGATAGCTGCCGGAGTTGCTCTCGGAATACTTACAGGCATGGTACCATGAATCGATTTGTAGCCCATTGTATTCAGGTGATTGTGCAAAACAGTAACATCACTAAAACCAATAATCCATTTTGGATGCTGTCTGAATTTCGTAAAATCCAGTAAATCAATCATTCGAACCGTTCCGTAACCGCCACGAACACACCAAATTGCTTTAATATTAGGATTGTCTAATTGCTTTTGAAAATCGGCAGCACGCTGTTCATCAGTTCCGGCTAATTGGTTTAAGTCGAGTCCGATAGTGCTTCCAATTACGGCTTCAAGTCCCCAGCTGTGCAGTAAATCTAAAGTCGGTTTTAAATTATCATCGATATTTTTTCGGGCAGTGGCTAAAATGGCAACGGTATCGCCTTTTTGTAAATAAGGTGGTGTTATCATATTTTGTTGTGATTGACAGGTAAAAGAGTGTAAAGCAAAAATAAGAAATACGAATCGAGAAAAAGCAAAATATTTATTTTTAGGAATTAATCGGGTGTTGTACATTTTCTTTCTTTTGCTTAAAAATTTATCTAAAAACAAAGATATAGATTTTGAAAAATAAAACTATTATAAATTTCTGACAAATTAATTATTTTGATTAAATTCAGCATTTTAAATTCTTAAAATTATTTATGCGAATTATATTCAGACTCTCCCTGATTTTTTGTTTTTCAGTTTCCTTCTTCGGACAATCCAAAAAATACGTCATTCATACCGTTGCATTTTATAATTTCGAAAATCTGTTTGACACAGTTGATTATATTTACACGAATGATGACGAATGGACGCCAAATGGA
>CBFGNY010000145.1:0-12054 GCA_965650235.1 uncultured Flavobacterium sp.
TTCCCTCTGGAGTGTGAACCAGATGTCTTGTTGAAATGACTCCTTCCTTTAAAGTAAAAATACCCAATCCCTGAATAGCTTTGCTGGCTTGCTGTAAAGTGAGCCCGTAGCCTTGAGATCTGGCATCGAAGTTTTTATCGCGTTCATACAGTGTAAAAGGAATTCCGCGGTGCAAACAAGCGACAGCCAGAGCCATTCCGCCTATACCACCGCCAATAATAGCAACGTGTGGATAGTTTTCTTTAGCTGCTGCAGGAGGACTGGCAGCAGGAAGCAACCCGGTTCCGGAACATTTTGGGCATGGGTAAAGATTTGCTTTAGGCTGATCTGGTGCCGGACCTTCGCTATTGTTTTTTTCGAATTGATCCAATGCCATTTGGTACTCAAGCCGCACTTTTTTGCTTAGTCGTCGACTCTTTTTGCCGCGTCCCTCACATTCCTGACAAACAGTCCAGCTTATTGGTTCATTTTTCACTTTTTTCCCTTTCAATTTTTTGATCTGATCTTCATTTAAATTAAGGAAGAATTAAAAAACCAATTTACCTGTGCTTAATACTGTAATGATATGGCTCTTTCTTCTAATCGTTAGACCTGTAAATTTATATTTTCACGTTATTCCCGCTTGTTATAGGTGTGCAAAGTTAAAATAAAAAATAAGTCACTTTCAATATAGATGTTTTTATAAATTTTTAAACGATTCGGCTCAATATTTCTTTAGTGCCTAATAACTTAATTGAGTCTTAGTAAGAGAAATGAAACTTAAACAAAACAATTTCAGAATATGAAATTTACTTTTACAGGTAGGAGGTTGCGCTTTCCTGCAAAATCTTGAAACAATATAAAGGATAAATATTAAAAAGGACTATTTAAGTATTAGTGAGCTTAGGTTTACTGTTTTTTTTGTTTTTTATTAAGATTCTATAAAATACAAAGATAAAAAAGATGTTTTTTAATAAGTTAATATTTAATAAAACGACACAAAGAGAGTCCTTCTTTGATACAAATACAGCCCCTATTGGTTGTTTTTTCCTACTACATTTACTTAATAAGATATTTTGTATAAATTGATTAAATTGATATGGTAACTACAAAAAACATTTCCTTTTTCTTGCTTTTAATTATAATGTTAGGTAGTTGTAAAAAAAATGAATTACAGTCAAAGAGTAAAACAATACTAGAACGAATAAATGAATATCCTGAACTTAAAAAAGCTTTACATCATTATTCAGCACCTAAGGACTCATTAAAAAAGAAGGCAATGCTTTTTTTGATAAATAATATGGATGCTAAAAAGCGATTAACAACGGATGCCGACAAAAAGATTGTACCTTTTTACAAAGAAATGTATCAGTCGGGTTTATCCAATACCTTCGATTTTAAAGAGAAATACGACAACAGACTCGTTTTAGACCCCATAAGCGCATACGATTTGGATGCTAATATGATTACGGCAAATGAATTGATAGAGAACGTTGATCTGGCATTTGAAGCCTACCAGTTTCCTTGGGCAAAAAAAGTTCCTTTTGATGATTTTTGCGAATTTGTTTTGCCTCACAAAATTATGGATGAACCCAAGTCGAATTGGCGTAAGTTTTATTTGGGAAAAAATAAAAAATTGATTGAGTATCTTTTAAAAAACAAGATTGATGATCCTTTAGAGGTTTGTAGAATTTTAAATGACAGTTTAATTAGCGGGTACAAATTTCATGAAAAATTTGCATTACCATATCCAAACCTTATAGATCTCAATAAAAACCCGATTGGGCAATGTTTACAACGCTATCTTTTATACACCGCAACGGCAAGAAGTATTGGGCTGCCAATTGCTATTGATTTTACACCTCAATATGGTAATTATCCTGGTTCGCATGAATGGATTACTTTAATTCAAAAAAAGCAGTTTTCTTTTAATGCTGGCGAAAAATGGGAACCTTCTGGATTTAGAGGTGTAAAATATTTTAGAAATGTGTATTCCAACTCTTCGAATACCGCTGCCAAAGGACCGATGTCTAATCCTAATGTTATCGATGTTAGCAAAGAATATGTGGATAGAAATATCGGTAATCTGACTTTCGGGCTAAAACATATGCCGTCTAAAGACCTTTATTTATTTGCCTTTGGGATAGGTAAAGAATTTATTTGTTTGCAAAAGGCAAAAATTGTTGGTAAAAAAGCCGTATTCAACAACGTGTCTTATTGTGATTCTATCTTGTTTGTAGGTTATTATGATGGTGATACTATTGTGCCAATTGAAAATCCTTTCATGATGTTCTATTGGACAAAAAATATATCCTATTTAACTCCAACAAAAAACATTATGCGCAGTGTTCGTTTGCATAGAAAATACCCTAAGAATGGTTTCGTGGAAGATGTTTTTTACAATGAAGTTATAGGTGCCAAAATTCAAGGTTCAAATTTTAAAGACTTTAAGGCTCCGCAAGACATTTTTACCTTTAAGGAATATCCTGAAAATACGGATAAAGTTGAATTCAACAACAAATTAAATTTCAACTATTACAGGTATTTACCCAATGCCACAGGACAGCTAAACATAGCCGAGTTGCATTTTATTTTTGATAACGACAAAGCGAAACCCGAAGAATATTATCAGTTCGATTCGAGTTCAAGTGATTTAAACAATCTGTATGATAATAATATAGAAACCTATTTTGCTTCATCGTCAAAACAAAACTGGATTGGTATAGATCGATCAAAAAGTCAGTCAAAGAACATCAAAGCAATAAAAATAATCCCAAGAAGCACCTGTAATTTTATCCAAATAGGGGATACTTATGAATTATTCTATTTCGATTTTGGTTGGAAAAGTTTGGGTTCAAAAATAGCTAAAGATTTCCATGTTGATTTTGAAAATGCTCCTAATAATTGTTTGCTATTATTAAGAAATCTAAGCCAGGGAAGTCAAGAAAGAATTTTTATTTGCGAAAAGTTGACCGATACAGATATGACCTATGCTAAACAGAACTTCTGGTAGAGATTTGTACAATTGTTAATTAGAATTGGAGATTAAAACATAAAAAAACATTTTGAACAACTCAATTACAAAAACGTCAAAACCAATAATTAAATGCTATGAAAACAATAAAAACAATCGGCGATAATACTATATGTATACTTCCATCAATTATTTTTAACAATAAAAGAACAATCAATCTGTTTTTTTTAAGTGTTGTTCCTCCTTTTTTGTATATAAAATACAATTATCCTTTTGTTTGGTTTGCCATATTTCAACTTTTAATTCTTGTGTTAGTTTACTTTCTTTCTCCCCTCAAATTGATGTTAAATTCTTCTGGAATACAATATCATATGTTTTGGAAAATAAAATGGTCCAATGTTAAAAGTTATACTATTAACAATGGTATTTTAATAATAAATACAAAAGATGGTAAAGAAAAAATGGTTAAAAATCTTGACATGACTATATCTAAAAAAGTAGGTGACTTTATACAAGAACAAATTAATGTTACAGTTCATTAGTTCTTCGCTTTGTTTTATCCTTCCAATTTATAATTGAATGTACCTAATAAAAACAAATATTTTCAAAATAGCTCTTCTGGCATTGCTTCTGGCATTAAGCTTGATTTTTAATCATAATGCTGATTTTTGGGCGGCTAAAGCTTATGAATACTATCTATTATTCAGCATGCTGATAGTGTCTGCAATTTTGTTTTTAACATGCATGGAGCAATTGCAACCAGGTAAAGCAGATATTGTGGTAATTACCATTCTTTTATTTTTAGCGATTTCAAGGAGCTTACATTTGGGTTCCTTGAACGAATTGCACGTTATAAACACAATTGTTCTTGTTATTTATTATATAGCACTAAAAACGATTCATTTAAAAAAAGAAGAAATTACAATCTACTATCATTTTATCATTGGGATTGGCGTGTTTTTATGTGGGTATTGTATATTGGAATTATATGATGTTATTCAACCCACTAATTTCTATTGGAAAATGACAGGTAATTTCCCTAATCCTGGTCCTTTAGGCGGATTCATTGCTTTGATACTATCACTAGTGTTTTATGTATTGTTACAAAAAAGCATTCTAAAAAAAACTGTCAAACTAATAGTCTATACAATCGTTGCAGCAATAATGACATTTATACTCATCAAAAGTGAGTCCAGGGCAGCAATGCTGGCGGCAGTTATTGCAATAACTATTCTGGCAAGTTATTATGGTTTCAAAAAATGGAAATACTTTAAATACGGGTTACTTTCATTACTTCCCATTTTTATATTAATCGGTTTAAGCAAAAGTGCCAACTCTATAAGTGGCAGATTATTAATTTGGAAAATTTCATTATTATCCTTTTTAGAGCATCCATTTGTAGGTATAGGTTATGACTTTTTTGGTGTGGAATATATTAATTTTCAAGCCAATTATTTTTCAAAAGGAGGGACAAAAGATGAAATTATATTGGCTGGCGCAAGTGTACAAACATTCAATGAGTTTTTAAAGTTCATTATAGAAAATGGGATATTGGGTATTGTTCTAATTGTTGCGGGGCTTTTTTGGGTATTAAAATCAAAAAAGATAATTCATTCCAACAAACAAAATCTTCCTTTAGCCTCTTTAGTCTTTTATAGTGCTATAATTGTTTTTGCTTCATTTTCTTTTCCACTGCAATTTTTGCCTTTTAAATTACTCTTAATCAATCAAATTGCCTTTCAACAATATCCTCCATTGCTGCATGATTTTACGATAAATAAAAACTTTGGAAAATTACTGTTTGCGGTAGTGAGCTGTTTTTTGCTTTTTATGGGCAATTATCAGTATAAAGGATTTCGTGCTTGGAAAAACGGTAGCGAGTTGCAATTTTCTAATCCTGATGCTACCAAAATACTTTACGATTACACCTACGAACGATTGCAAAATGAGGGTTCCTTTTTATTGCATTATGGTCTTTTTATGGAAGATAAAAACAAAAACAAAGCCTTGATGCTATTTGAAAAAGCAAAACACCTAATTAATGTACCTGTTTTGTATGCCAAAACTGCACAATTGAATGAACAGATAAGCAATTACAAAAATGCCGAAGAAAATTTCCTGAAGTTGCATTTTATAAGCCCCAATTTGTTTAAACCCCAAGAAGAATTACTGGATTTTTATACAAGAAGAAACAAAACTGAGAAAGCAAGATTCTATGCTTCAAAAATTTTGAAAACTCCAATAAAGATTCCCGGACGTGAAGTGTTGCGTATCAGGAAGAAAGCAAAAATATTTTTAACCAAAACCTCAATTTATTAACCTTATTAAACAAAAATTATGAATAAACAATTTTATTATGCAATTTTATTAGTAGTATTATTAGTGGCATCCTGTGTCAACGATGGTGCAGGAAGCGAAACGAGTTATAGCCCGGAAGATGTATGGGAGTATAATGGTGATGTAGCTGTTTTGAGCAAAGTTATCAAAGAACTAAAAAATGGTTCTAATGGCAAAAAGTTAGAAAACACGTTCCTGAAAAATGACATATTATGGGAAGAATCAAAATTTCTTTTTATCGACAACAAAAAAAGAATTTTAGTGCCCTTTTTAAGTGAAGACAGGAGCACGGTACAGGGCGTTTTATCCTTAGTTAAAGATGCCAAGGGAAAAACAACCTTTACCATAACAGATAGGTATCAGTCGATGAGGGAAAACAGCTCGCTCCCTTTTTGGGATGGAGGTACCTGGCTGGGGTATTTCCTGGCATTGGACAAAGATATTTTAGGAACCGAAAATGGAAGTCCAGGCATAGCCACACGACCTGCAAAAAACAAGTCTGAAAATTCCCTGACAATGAGAATGGAATGTTCAACACAACAAACCGGGGAGATTGTTTTTTACAGATATACTTACGTATTAAGTGGAGGCGAAGTTTCATATTTTTATTATGAAATAACCCATACCGAACCTATATATGGTACTGTTTGCTATGACGTTCCCGATCCTGTAATTCCGCCGTCTGGTGGTAATACTGGTGGTGGTGGATCTAGTGGTGGTGGATCTAGTAATAATAATACGACAACAGTAAATCTTTCCACATTTAATATTACTGATAAAATAACAGACTTAGTAAAAGAATTAAAATGTTTTAACAAAAACGAAGGTGCTAAATTAACTATTTATGCGGATCAACCCATTACTGGATCTAGGACATTAACTATGGAAACAGGTCACACATTTATAGGTATTACCCAAAATGGAGTTACACGAAGTTTAGGGTTTTATCCAGACTCACCATATGCATCTTTAATAAGCAATCAGACAAGTGAAATACACGATAATTCAACTTCTGCTTATGATGTGAGTATTACAATAAATATATCAGCGGTTCAATTAACGAATGTAATTAGCTATATTACAAATTATCCCTCAACATATAGTTTAAATAATTTTAATTGTTCTGATTTTGGTATTAAGGTAATGAGCCTAGGTGGGCTAACCTTACCAAAAACTGTTGGTAGTTATTCAGAATGGGGATTTACATTCAAAGGCATTAATCCTGCTGATTTAGGAGAAGATATGCGAAGATTATCATTACCTGCAGGGGCCACTAGAAATTCCACTACAGGAAAAGCACCTGCCAAAAGTGGCACTTGTAATTAATCATAAATTAAAAAATAAAACTATGAAACACCTATTTTTTACATTAGTTGCAATAACACTATTATCCTTCAAAGGAATGAGTCAAAACGAAAGTATTCAGGGGTCTATTTATATAAGATTAATAGATGTCCACAATATATTTAATGGACTGCCAGACAAAACAATAAATCAATTTAAAGATAGTATATCTACTCATAAGTATAATAAGATTCATGAAGATTTAGACAGAAGAGTATCTAATTATTTCAAATTTTTAGTAGAAAATGATTTTTTCCACAAGCCACACTTCAAATTAAAAATGGAGTCGGGTAAAATAATAAATGTATTTGTTGAAGAAACTGAATATTCAAAACTAAAAAAGAAATTAAAAAGATTTGACAGGTACACGCAGCAAATCAATCTCAAATTTGAAGGCGTTAAAAAATCAGATGGTTTTTTTGATGAAGCCATATATTATGCCAATAAAATTATTTTTGTCGAAAAAATACCAGGCGAAACGGATTGGGATAAATAGGAAATAGCTAAATTATTAGTATTCGACTTTGATTGTTTTCTCTGGCAATAGGAGAACTTTCAAAGTCGATTTTTCATGCACAAGATTATGAAAAATCAATTTTATTATGTTTTTTAAGTGAAGACAGGAACACTGTGCAGGGAGTTCTGTCTCTTGCTAAAGATGCTGATGGAAAAACAACCTTCGAGATAACTGACCGTTACTTGTCGATGAGAGAAAACACCTCGCTTCCTTTTTGGGATGGAGGTACCTGGCTGGGGTATTTCCTGGCATTAGACAAAGATATTTTAGGAACCGAAAATGGAAGTCCAGGCATAGCCACACGACCTGCAAAAAACAAGTCTGAAAATTCCCTGACAATGAGAATGGAATGTTCAACACAACAAACCGGGGAGATTGTTTTTTACAGATATACTTACGTATTAAGTGGAGGCGAAGTTTCATATTTTTATTATGAAATAACCCATACCGAACCTATATATGGTACTGTTTGTTATGACGTTCCAGATCCTGTAATTCCAGATAATGGTAGTGGTAGTGGAGCTGGTGCACCAACTCCTGCTCCTGCTCCAAATAATATTTTACAAATTTTTAACTATCTTAGTGGTAAAGCTTTATGTGTTTATAATAAATTAAATTCTACAAGCTCAGGCTTTACAAATATTATTAGAAAATTTGATGGGACATTTCCTGTAAGTCATTTAGCTTTTAAAGAAAGTTCAAGTCTTCCATCCAACATTAATGCCAGTACAAGCCCTCCTTCAAATTATCTTATTACAATAACACTAAATTCAAATAATTTAAACCGTCCCAATTTATCTATTGCAAGAACAATTATTCATGAAACAATACATGCGGAGATGTTTAGAAAAATACTTTCTATAATAAATAATGGTGGAAATTTAGATGGAATAACAATTCAACAATGGACTAATAAATTATCAAATGGAGATTACGCAGGTATTTTCGATTATTATAGTAGGTATGGAGTAAATGATATGCAACATGAACAAATGGCAGCACATTACATTACTACAATAAGTGGTTTTTTAGCAGAAATGCAACCTGGATTACCTCAAAACATATATAATGCTTTGGCTTGGGAAGGATTGCAAGGAACTGTTGCTTGGAATTCATTATCTACATCTAAAAAAACTGAAATAACTAATACCATTAATCAATTTAATCAAAAAGGTAGTGAGAACTGTAATTAAACTTTTATTTCGTAAAACAACAATGATATTATTAATATTATTGTTTCCATTTATTTTGAGAGCTCAAAATAAAAATCTATATGTTATTGTAGATTATCAATACCAACAATTATTTAAATTTGATAAAAAAACCAATAAGAAAAATGAAGTTTACTTTTCTTCGATTAAAATATTAGAGTATAACAAAAAGAACAAAGGGTTTAGTAAAGATAAAATCAATCCTAATGTCAATGATATCTTAGTAGTATCAAAACAGCCAACAGAAACCAATTATTATGAATTTCAGTCGTACAAAAAACCAAAAAAAATAAAAAATATTGATAACTTAAAGGTGTTTACTATAGAAGATGTTAGTAAAAATATAGAATTAATCCAACAAATTTGGACTGATCCTAACTATTCAATAGTTTTTATAGAGAAAGTTAATTGTGATTACAAACTTTGGGAAATGAAACCAATTTATCTTGAATAAATCAAAAAAATGTTCTAGATAGATTAAGATTCTAACTCAAAATAGTATTCGACTTTGATTGTTTTTCTCTGACAATAGGAGAACTTTCAAAGTCGATTTTTAATCAGCAAACATTATGAAAAACCAATTTTACTATGTTTTTTGAGTGAAGACAAGAACAATGTGCAGGGAGTTCTGTCTTTGTCAAAAGATGCTGATGGAAAAACAACCTTCGACATAACCGACCGTTACTTCTCGATGAGAGAAAACAGCCCGCTTCCTTTTTGGGATAGTGGCACTTGGTTGGGTTATATTATGGCATTGGACAAAGATATTTTAGGGAAAGAAAACGGAAATCCGGGTGTAGCTATGAGAATTGCAAAAAACAACCCTAAAAATGTCCTGACAATGAGAACGGAATGTTCTACACAAGTAGAGGAGATTGTTTTTTACACATATAATTACGTTTTAAGTTCTTCGGGAGAGGTTTCAAATTTTTCGTATAGCGAAACCCGCTCTGAATATATCTATAAAACTGTTTGTTATGACGTTCCAGATCCTGTAATTCCAGATCCTGGTAATGGTAGTGGGGGATCTAGTGGTGGTTCTACTGGTACTCCAGATAATAATATCCTTATAAACAAAAACAAATTATGCGAAACATATAATTTTAAGGCTGTGGGTAATGGATATGTAGTAAACATAGCTGGTTTAGGGTTTATAGCTAATAGCCCAAGTGGTGATAGAGTTATCACAGAATTAGGAGTAGTTTGCGTTACCATTCCAAAATATAATTTCCCAATTTCCCAATCTTCAGCTAAGTTTAATGCAGCCTGGACTAGTACAATGAATGAAGTAATGACTTATTTAAATAATACTACAGGAATTGTTAATCCAACTCCAACAGTTCTTAAGAACCTCATAAAAGAATTTTTAACTAAAAATTTAAATTATGTTTCAGGTTTTGGTTCAGGAGTATCGATTAATACAGGAGGTTGTAATGGTGTTCCATATTCAAATGCTGTTTATTGTAAATAATATATAATATATAATATGTTTGAAAAAAATCTAAAAATCGATTTCGACAATCTTTTGCCAAACTATTCCGAAATTTCCCATTGTATAAAAAAGTATTATCCTGTAGGATTAACAAGGGAGAATAAAGATTATTTTGATTATTCTGGTATTAAAGAATTAAATGCAATTATTCAAAAAAATATTCTAGACGATGATTATTATAAAAAAGAATGGGAGGAAGGATTTATAAATGAACTAAAATTAAAATTAAATTTTCAGGATATTCGTGGTACAACAGCAGGTTTAGTTCCTAATTTTTCAGGCGCTATTACCTTAGAAAAAACCTTAGAAAGCAGAACAGAATTACATTTTTATAAAAGCTTAATAGGGAATTATTTTACTATCGAAATTTTAGAAAATATCCATTCTAAGGAAATCTCTCATCCAGTTTTTGGTAAACGAAAAATTTGGGCTATCGAAAGTATAATTACTTCTCCTGTTGGAGAATATGAAGAAGTTTTTCTTAAAGTATATGAATCAATTATTGAAAAGTATAAGGGAGTAAAATTTCTCCCTTATGTTTTTGATTTATATAAAATAAATGATTTAGACGTTCCTTATAAGTCAAATAATGAAGAAGTAACTGTTGCTGGAACATTTTTTCAAAAATATTCTTCTTATGATGAATCAATCATTATAGTAGGAGATATTTATTATGAAATTGATCGATTGAAAAATAACTGAAATAATTCTTAAAAGTTTTTTATATGATAATCCTCCAGCTAGTAACAAATAAAGTCAAGGATAACCGTTTAGTAGAAGTTCACATTATAAATAGAAGTTGAATTATAATGTATTTCTTTACCAAAAATATTGGTAATTGTGGTGTTTTATTCAAAGGACGTAATCCTAGTGATCTTACAGAAGATATGCGAACATTATCATTGCCTGCAGGAGCCAGTAGAAATTTAACTTCAGGAAAAGCACCCGCAAAAAGTGGTATTTGTAATTAATCATAAATTAAAAAATAAAGCTATGAAAAATCTATTTTTCACGTTGGTTACAATAACACTATTATCCTTTAATGCAATGGGGCAAAACGAAAATATATCAGGTTCTATTTATATAAAATTAATAGATGTCCACAATATATTTAATATGCAGCCAGACAAAATACTAAATCAATTTAGAGATAGTTTATCTAATCCTAATCATAAATATGATAAAAATCACCCAAATTTAGATAGACAAGCATCTGAATATTTTAAGTTTCTGGATAATAATAATTTTTTTCGAAAACCACATTTTAAATTAAAACTGGATTCAGGTAAAATAATAAATGTATTTGTTGAAGAAGCTGAATATTCAAAACTAGAAAAAGAATTAAAAGGATTTGATAAGGAAAAAGAACGAATCAACCTTAATTTTGAGGGTGTTAAAAAATCAGATGGTTTTTTTAAAGAGTTAGATCAGGCTATATATTATGCCAATAAAATTACTTTTGTCGAAAAAATACCAGGCGAAACGGATTGGGATAAATAAGAAATAGCTAAATTATGAGTATTCGACTTTGATTGTTTTCTCTGGTGAGTTAACTGGAGGAAACTTTCAAAGTCGATTTTTTTAACCAAAAAACTTTATTATGCAGTAGTATTTTTATTATTTGTATCTTATGTCAAAGATAATCTAGACATCAAAGACGGAACCAGTTATAATCCTGAAGCTGTATGGGATACAGTAGAGACATTGCTGTTTTGAATAAAGTAATTAATTCAAGTTGCTAGTTTTAAGAATTGCTTAATTGTAAACCGAATAAAAACAATGTTTCTCTGGTGCTGTCTGCGACGAGTACCTACTTAAATTAGAAGATAAAATCGTAGCGTTTGCAACGCGGCTATTTAAAAGAAGGGTAACTTTATTGCAAGAGGAAATAATATTGTCTTTTGTAATGTAAATGTTGAACAAGCTCTCCTCAAGAATCCTCTTTGCCTGCAACAAATTATAAGACAAACCCAAATCAAACAGGAATTTGTGATTAAAAATTTAAAATATGATAAATGACGTTTTATTGAAACTTGTGTCTCTTTATTATCCTAAGAACATATGCCCTTGGAATGAAAAGGAAGAATATATGAAGGCTTTAGAATATAAAAGATTACAATACACAATTGATTATTTCGATTCAGATGAAAATCTGAACATACGAAAAAATATAAAGAAAGAATCTGAGAATGATGAAATT
>CBFGNY010000146.1:0-12041 GCA_965650235.1 uncultured Flavobacterium sp.
TCATGACCACCTCCAACCACAGGCCTTATACCTATCCTGATAATACAATTGATATACCTTCTGGAACAGGAAGAAACGGTGCGGTGAAATACACGGATTATGCACTGCGAGAATTTTTCCGTAAGGCCGCCAATAAACCATGGTTCAAAAATACCGTTTTTGTAGTGATTGCTGACCATTGTGCAAGCAGTGCGGGTAAGGATGAAATTGACATTGCCAACTATCATATTCCGGCATTTATTGTCAATATGCCTAAGGATCAAAACCAAAAAGTGCTCAAACAGTGCTCCCAGATAGATTTTTTCCCCACTTTCTTCTCTCTGATGCACTGGAGTTACACCTCCAATTTTTTTGGAAACGATATTTTGCATCCCAGCTATGAGCAGCGTGCACTTGTGGGTACGTACAGAAAACTGACTTTAATGAAAAAAAATCAGGTGATGATACTCTCTGATCAGAAGAAGCAATCAGCTTATTTATGGAATAAGAAAGACAACAGTCTTTCCCCAGTACATATTGACCAAAAAATGCTGGAAGAAACTATCTCCTGGTACCAGACTGCAGATTATTTATTTACCAATAAATTATTACATTAAAATCATGACTACACCCTACATTCATTTTATCATAAACCCAGTTTCAGGTGGAGGAAAGCATAATATTAACGTTCAGTTCATAAAAGAATTTTTTCCTTCTCATCAGATCATTGTCGATTATACCCAATATAAAGGACATGCTATGCTGCTGACAAAGGCCGCAATGGAAAATAATCCTTACTGCATTGTAGCCTGTGGGGGTGACGGCACTATTAATGAGGTGGCGTCCTGCCTTGTTCATTCTAACATAGCCCTTGGAATAGTACCGGTAGGATCCGGAAATGGACTGGCATCTCACCTTAATATTCCAAAAGAAATTGATAAAGCCATGCAGGTTATTTCTATTGGAAGAACTATTAAAATTGATGCTGGTAAGGCAAATCATTATTATTTTTTCAGTAATATGGGAATTGCCATTGATGCACTTATTATAAAAAAATATGAAAGGGCCAGCAAAAAAAGTTTAATGTCGTATGTTTGGTCATCCCTTACTGCCGCGCTTGAATATCGTCCTGCAGAAGCATTAGTAAAAATAAACGGAGAAAGCATATGGATCAATCCAATGCTGTTGTTAATATCCAATTCGAATGAAATGGGATATAATATGAGTTTAACTCCAAATGCAAGCCTTACAGATGGCAAACTGGATGTTTTTATGGTTCCTAAGATCAATTTTTTAAAAAAAGTGCAATTGGGTATTTACATTATTACTGGAAAAATAGATAAGTTCAAAAAAGCCAGAACAATGCGTACCACAGTGCTTGATATTGCGCTTCCAAAAAAAATATTTATTGATGCTCAGATTGACGGGGAATACCAATTCCTAAAAACTAATAAAGTGTATGTTACAATTATCAGGCAGGCTATTACTGTTCTGGTTTGATTTTTTTTAATATGTTTAAATGACTCAAATTAACAATTACCTTACTTAACAGTATTTAATAATACAGCGTACTAACTTGCTTTGAAATAAGGAAATGGGTTTAATGTCCGATTGATTTTAAATTTTAATGTTTTTTTATAATTAAGAGGAAGTTTTATCAGAATAAAATTAAAAATGATGTATTTTTGCCCAAATTAAAAATCATACAGACTTTTGAAAAGCCTAATCATAACAGCACTTTCACTTTTGATCTTATCTCCATCATTTGGCAGCCTGTTCGTTTATGCTTCATTTAAAATTAATCAGAAAGAAATAGCCAAAACTATTTGCGTGCAGCGTAAAATGTCATTTAACAGCTGTAACGGCCGATGCGAACTTCAAAAAAGCATCAAAAAATATTCTGACAACGAAAGAAAAATGCAAGACAGCTTAAAAGAAAAAATTGAGCTTGTTTATATTCAAAATACTTTTAATGCAGAGGTTACTTTTATTGCTGTAATCGAATCCAAAGAAAACACTTCTGTTTTGTATGAGAAGAAACCTATAGGGTCCCATAATAGTACTTTTCGCAAACCGCTGGCATAATCATTCCTTGCAGATCAGTTTGTAGTTTTAAAAATGCAGCCTTATTGCGCTTTGTACCTGATGCACAAAGATGCAATATTTTCATCTTGTTCATAATTTGACTTTATTGCGAAAACTCAGGTTGTCCAATGGATTTCAGCTTTGTCTGCACATATTCTTTACAACAGAAAACTCCTTGTTTGACAATTGAGAATCTATTTTCAATTAAAAACCTCCATTTAAATTTCACGGCACTTTTGCTTTCAGGATCTGATGGCTGTGCTGCATTTTAAACTTTTTTAATATTCATTACACATGAAATCCTTTAAATTTCTAGTTATTGCACTCTATTGTGCGATTGCTTCCTGCACAATAGACAAAACAGATTACCAGGCGGAAACAGGCGCTTTAGTGCCGCAATATTATGAGTTCAAAGAAGCCGTTTCGTTTACCAGCGGTACTTATAAAATAAGTATTGAAGCTTTAAACGGCACTTTTTATAAAGGTTACAACGAACTTCATTTGAAAATTATAAATACAAAGACCAATCAGGATGTCAATACATCCGAAGTCACTTTTTTACCCATCATGAGCAATACAGATGGAAGCAAAACATCCTGTCCGCACCTTTACAATCTTCCCTATGATGCGGCTAATAAATATTACACGGGTTATTCTGTATTTACAAGTGAAAGTACTACGGCAAACAGCTGGAAATTATATGTGAGTTTTACTGCCGATAATCAGCAGTATGCCATCAGTGGAGATATCATAGTTGAGAAGCAAAGCAATAAAAATCTCAATATGACCGCCTTTACTGCAAAGGATAATGAGCAATATGTTATCGCACTGGTTGCCCCTCAAAAACCAACAGTCTCAGAAAATAAACTGACTGCGGGTATTTACAAATACAATAAACCAACTACTCCTGCAGGAACTTTTCCAGATCCTTCTCAGTACTCTTACTCAGAAGTAAGCGACTACACTCTAAAGTTAGATCCCAGAATGCCAGAGCCTTCAATGGGAAACCATTCTTCGCCTAATAATCAGGATCTCACACAGCAGAACGATGGTTTGTATCATGGCGTTGTCAACTATACGATGACCGGAAACTGGACCTTGAATTTAATCATGATGAATCAAAACGGGCTGATCCTAAAAGGAACCGTTGTTCCAACAGATTTCACGCCGGGGATTGAAGGGGTAAAAAGTGAACTTTATATTGATACCTTATTCTAAAAATATGAAATATCTAATAATGCTGCTTTTTTTGGGAATGTCTGTTACGGCGCAAAACGCGCACGCAGGTCACGACAGCATAAAAAACCTGGAAGAAGTACAAGTAAAAAATGCCACCAAAAAAAAGAAAATAGAAACCGAAATGAAAATGGCAGTTTCTGTTGATGAATTTTTGTCGTCATCAGATAATATCAGCTTCATAAAACGAGGCGCTTATGCATGGGAACCTCTGCTGAATAATATGAGCAGCGAACGTTCAACGGTTACCATTGACGGCATGCACATTTTTGGTGCCTGCACCGATAAGATGGATCCGGTAACCTCTTATGTAGAGAGTAATAATCTTTCGGCAATTGATATAAAATCAGGGCAGCAAGGGAGCCTTCACGGGGCAACTGTTGCCGGAAGTATTGATCTGAAAAGAAAAAGCACGCCCTTTGGCATGGAAAAAAAATGGAACGCAGCCTATCAAAGCGGATTTGAACTTAATAACAAACAGTTTTTCAATCTTGGAAATGTGGCGTATTCAGGTGAGAAATTTGTAGCAGAAGGAAGTATTTCATACCGAAAAGCAGATGATTATTATGATGGAAACAACGACGAAGTAAAACATTCACAATACAAAAAAATTCAATACTTCACTGGGTTTTGCCTATAAAACCACTGATTTGTCATCGGTAAGGGTAGATGCCATTTTTGATATGGCAAAAGATGTGGGTTATCCGGCCCTGCCAATGGATTTATCACTTTCAAGAGCCCTTATTACATCGGCATCTTATAAACAATTATTTGAAGAAGGACTCATAAAAGTAATTGATTCAAAGATATATTTCAACGCCATTGAGCATTATATGGATGATACCACACGTCCGGAAAATCTGGTTCATATGGATATGCCGGGCTGGAGCACCACTTATGGACTGGTTTCCAAAGCCAATTTGAAAAAGAACAGTTATTCGTCTGAAATACAACTCAATGCTTACGATAATTTGTCTATTGCAGAGATGCGAATGTATCCGCAGGACCGAAGCAATAGAACGATGTTTGCCTACAGCTGGCCTTGGGTAACAACGCGTTACGGGGGACTTTCCATGAACAATTCCTGGGATATTTCAGAGAAAAGCCAGATCAATTTAGGAGGATCTTTGGGGGTAAATTACAATTACTCCAAATATGTAGAATTCAACTGGATTTTTCATCCCGGCGCGCCTCAGGAAAAAACAAGGTTCCTGCCAAGCCTTCACGCAGGTTATAATCTGGATATCGATCATTTTAATTTTGCTGTCGGGACAGGCTACGGGCACAGGGCGCCATCGGTTTCTGAGGGTTATGGGTATTATATCTACAATAGTTTTGACCGCTATGATTATATCGGGAACCCTGATTTGAAAAATGAGATTTCGTATGAAGCAAATGCAAGTGCAGGATTTCAAAATGAAAGGTTCAGCCTTCAGGGAAAAATAAATTATTTCTACATTGAAAATTATATCATCGGAAGGATTTTAAGCATGGGAAGCCCGATGAATTACCAGTCCGTTGGGGTAAAAGGATATACTTCACTGGATTATGCAACGCTTTTAAATATGTCTATGAATGCCAGTTATGATATCCTTGAGCATCTGCATTGGAAAGCAGCACTTACCTATGCGCGCGGAATGGATGACAAGGGAGGAAACCTTCCTTTTATCCGACAGCTGAGTTATCAGACTTCGCTTCATTTTATGCATAAAAATTTTGGGATACAGACTGCTGTAAATGGTGATTTTGAGCAGATTAATTACAGTCCGCAGTACGGGGAAGACCTGACTTCAGCCTATACGACCTGGAATCTTTCAGCCAATTATAGTTTTAAAATAAATAAAGTTGGTACCACTATCCAGGCGGGAGCTGAGAACTTATTAAACAAATATTACAGCACGTATGCGGATTGGGGAAATATTCCCAGAATGGGACGCAATATTTTCACGTCTTTAAAATTCAGCTTCTAATAAAGATGAAAAAAGTTTTTAGTTTCACAATGACAATGCTTTTTCTGCTGGTTTCTTTCCAGCAGGCACTCATTATTGTGCACTTTAAACTCGATCAGAAAAATATAGAACAGGAGTTTTGTGTCAACAAGGCCAGACCCGAACTGCAGTGCCATGGTAAATGCCATTTGAAGAAAGAACTGGAAAAATCAGATCAGACTGATTTGGAGTTTACCAGTATCGGCAAGAAAATCGATATGGTTTTGGTATCCAATATCGAGGTTCCAGCTCTTATCAAAAAAGCTATAAAATCAAGTAAGATAGCTGATTATAAGGAATTTGGGCTATTGGAACCCTGTCTTGAAATTTTTGTGCCGCCGCCCATTTATTGCTGTTATCCACGACTCAATTAATAAATCGAAATAAAAATTAAATTAAAGAAAATGCAAAATTTAAAAAAATACTTTTTAGTATCCATTGCCTCTTTGGCATTCGTTTCCTGTTCAAGCGATGATGATAATCCTGCTGCAAACAATGTAACGCTGGAATTCAATAATACTTTTAAAAATAATACTATCGTTCTGGGCAATGCGGCATCAGCTTCTGCTACAGCCAATACTTCAGCCGCCGGACAGGTACATCATTTCTCCGAGCTGAAATACGTGATCAGCAACATCCGCCTTATAAAAGACAATGGGGACGAAGTTCCCTACAATGTAAATGATCTGGATAAGGGCGCGGCAGTGATTGATCAGGCAAAAACGACAACATTGAGTTATGTTTTAAGCAATGTGCCATCGGCGGCTTATAAGCAGATCAAATTTGGTCTGGGTATCAAGGCGGAGCAAAATACTTTAGATCAGGTAAGATTTCCTAATTTCTATGCTGCAGCAGGAGC
Source organism: uncultured Flavobacterium sp. (assembly GCA_965650235.1). Classification (GTDB taxonomy): domain Bacteria; phylum Bacteroidota; class Bacteroidia; order Flavobacteriales; family Flavobacteriaceae; genus Flavobacterium. The sequence goes on from CBFGNY010000146.1 coordinate 6,148, forward strand.
AAACGACACCGAGATGATGTGGGAATGGGGAAGCGGATACCGCTTTACAAAAGTAGAAGGCTTTTATGATACCGATAATAAAGCAATGTCTATCCATACAGGAAGCACTGTTGAGGGAACTGCTCCAAACTACACGCAGGGCGTGAATGCTTACAGGGATATTACGTTGAACTTAACAACAAATGCAGTTGTTGGAAGTAAAGCCCCAAAAATCAAAATTGAAGCTGATTTTGATAAATTGTTAAGCGGAAAAACAAATACAATTACTTTATCAACCGGAACAGGAATGGATAACAACGCAACGCCTAATATTCACACTGCTGCCCAGATGGTAAAGTTTGTGGATAATCTGGGAGGAAACGGATCAAGTGATATCACAGGAATATTTTCAGTAACAGGGGTAGAAAACTAAATTCATATTGCAGGGCCGTCTGAGTTTTTAAAACTTGGACGGTTTTGCTTTAAATTCATTAATAATGCAAAAAATAATTGGTTTACTATTGCTATCCTTGTTGTCTTGGTCTTGCAGCAATGACGATTCTGATATGGTTTTGATTGATAATCCAGAGATTGCATTTAATATTCCCTCTGGGTTTCCAGAGTTAAATGCTTTTTTTAGCCAAAACAAACCCACTAAATACGGCGTGGAATTGGGCGGGAAGCTTTTCTCTGAAAAAAGGTTCAGCGCCGATAATACCATTTCCTGCTCCACCTGCCATATCCAGGTAAATGCTTTTACAGATCATAATGCGCAGGCTATTGGCATTGAAGGAAGGGTTGGGCTTCGTAATACACCATCCATTCAAAATTTGGCCTTTATGAAGTTTTACAATTGGGACGGAAGCAAACTCCAGCTTGAAACGCAGCCCTTGGTTCCTATTATCACCCATGAAGAAATGGATTCTTCCATTTTGGAAGTCATTGGTAAAATTAAGGATGATGCCCCTTACAAAGAATTGTTCAGAAAGGCCTTTGGGGATGAAAATATCACGCCGGAGAGAATCTACAAAAGTATTGCCCAGTTTGAATATACGTTGATTTCTGCCAACAGCAAATATGATAAAGTCAAACGAAATGAGCAGTCTTTTACAGCAGGCGAACTGCAGGGGTGCCAGACCTTTGAGCAGAAATGTGCCAGCTGTCACACCACGGAATTGTTTACCGATCAAAGCTTTAGAAATATTGGTTTTCCAATAAATACCAATACCAGCGAAGCAGGGCGGGGAAGGGTTACAGGGGGTGCTTCCGATTTTATGAGTTTCCGCGTCCCGACTTTAAGAAATATTGAATATACAGCACCTTACGGGAGTTTCGGGCAGTTTGCTGATTTAAAATCAGTTCTGGATTATTTTGACAAAGGTGTTCTGGACGCCGAGAACCTGGATCCGGTTTTTAAAGATAACGACAGGCGAATTCCGCTCACCGAAGAGGAAAAAAACAACCTTATTGCGTTTATGAAAACGCTAAGTGATCATGATTTTTTAGGGAATTGATACTATGAAAAGGAAAATTAAGGGTTTTATTTTTATGGCTGTCCATTTTTGTGTAAGTCATCTGGTTTGAAGTGTCATAGCTCTTTATAATGCATTTTTTTTTGGAGCTTTTTCCCGCTATACGTTGCAAACGAAGTTCACTGAACTCCAGTAAAATAAAAGTATAGTGAAGTAATCTTTTGTGCCGAACAGCGGCACAAAATGATTTCCGATTCTCTCGGGGCAATGATTGTTTTTAACGACTGGCTCTACAGGGCTTTGGTTTTTCTGGTAATATCATGCCCTTGTGCCCTGGTAATCAGTATACCCCTTGGTTACTTCGGCGGAATTGGGGCAGCGAGTAAAAACGGAATATTATTCAAGGGAAGTAATTTTCTGGACAGTATTGCCAATATCCAGAATGTGGTAATGGACAAAACAGGAACCATGACAGAAGGTGTCTTTAAAGTTCAGGATGTGGTGATTTCCGACCAGCTTAATAAAGACGAAATCCTTAAAATGGTCAATGCGCTCGAAGGCCAGAGTACGCATCCCGTAGCAACGGCCATCCATGATCACGTTGGTGAAATTGATCCCTCGATAGTACTTGAGAAGGTCGAAGAGATTTCAGGACATGGATTAAGGGCTGAGATTAATGGAAAAGAATTGCATGTAGGTAATTTTAAGCTGATGGATAAATTCGGTATCAAATATGATATTGATCCGAACTCTATAGTCTATACGTTGATTGCCATAGCTTACGATAAAAAGTTTGCCGGTTACTTAACCATTGCAGATACAATAAAAGAAGATGCGCAGCTGACTGTTGACAGGCTAAAAGCAATGGGAGTTAAAACCACAATGCTTAGTGGCGATAAAACCAATGTTGTCCAATTTGTGGCCGATAAGCTGGGCATAGTAAACGCTTTTGGAGATTTGCTTCCTGAAGACAAAGTAAATAAAGTAAATGAAATTAAAGCTACTAACCAAACCGTTGCATTTGTAGGTGACGGTGTAAACGATGCGCCTGTTGTAGCCTTGAGTACTGTTGGTATCGCTATGGGCGGTTTGGGAAGCGATGCCACAATTGAAACTGCCGATGTGGTAATCCAGGATGACAGGCCAAGCAAAATTCCAATGGCTATCAATATTGGGAAACAAACCAGAAAAATAGTGTGGCAAAATATTGTATTGGCATTTGCTGTCAAGGCAGTTGTTCTTATTCTGGGTGCGGGCGGACTTGCAACGATGTGGGAAGCGGTCTTTGCAGATGTAGGTGTTGCCTTACTCGCTATACTGAATGCGGTAAGGATTCAGAAAATGAAATTCTAATGGCAATAAATAGACAGATTTTTGCCGTGTTAAGCTTCAAAAACAAAAACCGCACAACTGTGCGGTTTTTGTTTAAATAATTGTTGGTATTAACTTGCCATGGCCTCACAAGCCTGGGCACATTTGCGACAAGCTTCCGCGCACTCTGCGCAGTGACCCATGCCCATTGCGGCATGTTTTTCACATTCCTCGGCACAGGCCTTACAGATTTCTGCGCATTCAGCACATAAATGGGAGGCATGTTCGCCTCCAATACTCATAAGGTTTGCGGCGGCAAAACATACCACTGAACATTGCCTGTCGAGCTGTATGCATCTTGCAAGCATTTTTATATCGTCTTCATTCAGACATTCCGTTGCGCAGTTGTTGCACGCTATACCGCAAGCCAGACAGGCTTCGATACAATTTCTAAATTTCTGATCCATAATTTATTTATTTTGTATTAAAAGTTATTCATACTGAATTAATTTGCTACAAGCCAGTTGCCAAAATCAATTATTTCCTGGGTCTGCATTTCTACCATCATATTCGCCATTGCTTTGAGTTCTGCGTTTTTTCCATGATGTAGATAAGCCGATGCATTATCGAGTGCACTTTGGTGATGGACAATCATTAGTATGGCAAAATCATGGTCCGTATTTCCGGTGATTAATTGCGTGTCAGCAGTAATTCCCATTTTGTCCATTGATTTCATAAGCTCCATAGCAAAAGCATTATCGGTTTCATCAGCTGGCATGCCATTTATAATTGCTTTCATATGCTCTATTTCCTGCTGTTGGGTATCAATCACATCTTGTGCCATTGCCATAATCTGGGCATCAGTACCATTTTTCAGTTCATAATTAGCCATATCTATAGCACCTTGATGGTGCATAATCATCATATTGGCAAAATCCAGATCTGGATCTTTGCTCATGGTCATTGCGTCCATTTGATCCATCATTGTGTGCATTTTATTCATCAATATGTTTTTATCATGCTCCTGAGGATGTATTCCGTTATCTTCATCATTTGAACAAGAGCCAACTATTAGCCCAATTACTATCAAGGTTGTGAATGCTGCTTTTTTCATAATTTTCACAGTTATAAATTATACTAAAGCTAAAATAATTATACCATTTGTCCTTTATTTATAAAATTTAGCCCAAGTTTTACATTATTATTACTACTGCACTCAGGCATCGAGCGTTTGTATGATACTAGGCAACATAAACCGTTAATAATTCAAAGTGAATCCGGCCCCAAAACCCATATCGCTGTCATAATGTGAGGAAAGTGATCCCCATCTGGTTACTATGTAACGAAGCCCCGCCATATATTCCTTATCTGTATTCCACATTAAATTCATTCGAAGCCTTTTAGAAACTGGAATGTCCTTACGTTCAAACTGTAGTCTGACTTTACCGTCTGTGAAAACTTCAGCCTGTGCTACTATTAACATAGGAAGGGTATAGTTGACCCCTAGACTCGCCACTGCACGTTTATCTTTAGTATTTTTTTGTCCAAAGAGATTTCTTTCCTGTTCATCTTCTCCCATTTTTCTATATCTCCAGTCAAATCCTATAAATGGCATTAGCCATTGCATTTTTCCAATATAGCGTCCAATATGTGTTTCAGTTTCATAGCCATGCATATCATTGTAGCCTAATCTCCATTCGGTCCCTATACTCCAGCGTGTCCCCTGATACATTGCTTCGCCATCGTTTCCATTAGTAGCAAAATCGTTTTCAGCCATGAAATGGAATTCTCTATCATCAGCAAACAATTTTCGCTGAGCCAGTTTAGGGTCTGGTATTTCTGGATTTGGAGGTGAATCTTCATAAGAAAAAATTCTGCCCATACCAGCCATCATATGGTAGAGAATGTGACAGTGGAAAAACCAGTCGCCACCATCTTCGCTTGCGGCGAATTCAATAATATCTGTTTCCATTGGCATGATGTCGATGATGTTTTTCAATGGCGCAAAATCACCTTGCCCATTGATTACCCTGAAATCATGGCCATGCAAATGCATTGGATGGCGCATCATTGAATTATTATGCAGCACGATACGTAAAATTTCTCCTTTTTTGATCAGAATTTTATCAGATTCAGAAACAACTTTGTTGTCCAGGCTCCACACATAGCGATTCATATTTCCGGTAAGCTCGAATTTGAGCTCCCTCACGGGTGCATCTTTTGACAATTCCGTGCTTGTAGGAGATTTTAGCATCGCATAATTTAATGTCACAATATCGGCAAGAGCATTGGCATTGTACTTATTTTCCATATTGTCCATGTCGTGCATCTTATCAGGGATATCCAATTTGGTTTCTTCTTTGTCCATTTCCATTGGCATGTCTTTACTTCCTTTTGTTTGTGGGCCTGTAATTTCAGGATACATTACCGAGTTCATATCCATCTGATTCAACGACATCTTCATCCCCATATCATTTAGGTCTCCATTCATTTTCATCATATCATTCATCATTTGCATCCCTTCAAAGTATTTCAGTTTGGGTAAAGGGGAGGTGAGCTGTTTGGTGCCATTTCCAATGTAGAGGGAAGCCGATTTTGTCCGGTCTTCCGGTGTTGCCAAAAACTCATAAGATGTGTTTTCTGCCGGAATGGTCAGGACAACATCATAGGTTTCAGAAACTGCAATAAGCAGACGGTCTACCTCAACGGGTTCAACATCATTGCCATCACTGGCCACTACTGTAATTTTGCCTCCGGCATAGGTAAGCCAGAAATTACTGGATGCACCGCCATTAGAGACGCGTAATCTTACCTTATCACCCGCTTTGAACTGCGAAAGTTGGCTTTCGTTTTTCCCGTTAATTAAAAATTTCTCATAATAGACATCGCTTACATCCATAGCGTTCATACGCTTCCATTCGTTGATGACCTTGGTTTTGAAATAGCCTTGTTTTATAGCTTCTCCATAACTTTGGGTCGTGCCTTTTTTTATTGCAAACCAATCGGAGGCATTATGCAGCATTCTATGAACGTTCTCAGGGTTGATATCGGTACATTCGCTAAGCACAATCGGAAATCTGGGAAGATCGTCTATTCCCTGGCGGAAATTCGGATCGGAGTTTCGTTTGTTCA
>CBFGNY010000147.1:0-12024 GCA_965650235.1 uncultured Flavobacterium sp.
TCAAATTTTCTTAATCTATAATGTTTAAAAATTTCATTGTACCAAATTACAATCTCTTCTGCAGAAAGTGGTTTAGCGGTTAAGTTCGATTTTCCGGGTTCCATCAAAAAATCAATGGCGTATATTCGGTGGTTTTTGGCTAAACTTTTAATATTCGGGAACCACATAGTAGAGCTTGCATCCATTCCGTGAAGCAAAACCAGAGCTTTTCCGTTTTTTGGACCTGCTGTAATGATATCAGCTGTTCCGAAACTGGTTTTAATATTTTCTTCAGTATAAGGAATATCCCAGAGTTTTAAAGCTTTATCATAGGAATTTATATAGGATTGTTTATCTTTTTTGGTCTGAAAAACATAATCATCGAATTTTGCTTTTTTAGAAGATGCACATCCAAAAAGCAAAAAGAAAAGCATAAATTTAAGTAGTATTCTTATCATGATAGTGAATTCAATTTACCTGTAAAGATACTTTGAATTGCATGAGGCATCCTAACAGAATTTTGGTTTAAACTATCATAATTATAAGCTTGATGATTTTTTTACTGTGAGATGATAAATCTGTACAAATGCCAAAATAGCATTCGGGATAATAACGGGCAGCAGCCATTGATTAATATCTCTGAAATCATTTAAGAAAATTCCGTAAATCACAAAGCAGATACATCCAAAAAGATTAATAAGCCGTATTGTTCTGAGATCCTTTAGCAAAAAACCTCCTACTATAAAAACTGATGCGAGATAACCTATATATTCTGCCATAGCTTTGATACTAAATTGTTTATATTAAAAGTACCAAAAGCATATAATAAAATCAAATTTTAATAATGAAAATCAAGGTTTTAAATCTTCCACGATTTTTGCTGCGCTTCACTTAAAAAAGTCCAGGCTACAATTCGACTTGTCTTTTGGCCCTGAGCCATATCAATTGTTTTTATCGAAGCAGCATTTACTTTGTTTAGTGTTTTGTAAATGCTTGAAAGATTATCTCTTTTAGAAACCAAAGTAGTAAACCATTGACATTGCATGGCATATTTGGCGCTTTCGTAAATCATTTGGGTTATAAAGCCAATTTCTCCGCCATCGCACCATAATTCGGCATTATGACCTCCGAAGTTTAAAACCGGATTTGTTATTTTCTTTTCCTTTGGATTTAAATTTGAAACTTTTCGCACCGTGCTTTGGTTCGCATCCTGAGCAGAAGCATGAAAAGGAGGATTACACATTGTGAAAGTAAAGCGGTCTTCGGGAGTAATGATATTTTTAAAGATAAAACGGGACTCAGTTTGCTGCTGTAAACTGATTGCATCAATTAATTTTGGATTTTCTTCAATAATTTTTGCGCAGTTTTCAATTGCCTTTTCATCGATATCGGTACCTACAAAGCTCCAATCGTAAATAGCATTTCCTAGAATTGGATAAATACAGTTGGCTCCGGTTCCTATGTCTAAGCCTAAAACAGATGAGCCTTGAGGAATCATCCCGTTGTTGGTTTCAGCCAATAAATCGGCTAAATAGTGAATATAATCTGTTCTTCCGGGAATGGGCGGACAAAGATAATTTTTAGGAATATCCCAATTCTGAATATCGTAATAGGTCTGTAATAAAGCTTTATTCAGCAATTTTACAGCATCAGGATTACTGAAATCAATTGTTTCAATTCCGTGAATGTTTATGGCAACATGGGCTTTTAACTCGGGACAATTTGAAATAAGCAGTTCGAAATCGTAACGTGAACGATGAAGATTTCGTGGATGTAAATTATTTTTCTCCGAATTGTCTGTTGCTTTCATTTTGTGAATTTGGTGCAAAGGTAGTCATTAAGATTTGATGAAAAGGGTAGCTTAACAAATACAAAATTTAGAGCTTCTGACGCTATGAGAAAAATTTTACAAAATATTGTTATTTTAGATTTCGATTATTTATTTTTGGCTGATCAAGTATAGATCTATATGAAAAAAATAACGCTTCTGATTATTATAATTTTCTGTTCATGCAGCAAACAGAAAACAGACCGAATACTTTGACCAGATAGAAAAAATGATATTGAACTGGCAAGACCTGTTGAAGGTGATTGGTTATATTCTCATAAAGAGAAAGGACAACTTCAATTAATAAAGAAGGATATTGCAGTTATTCAATAAATACTTTTAGAGTAACGATCCTAAACTATTTGTTTTTATTATATTTAAAAATCAACAGTTTGTAATTAAAATGTCAATAAAAAAAATAAAAATCTTCGCCATCACGGGAAGTACGAGAAAGAATTCGAGCAATTTTAAAATTCTGAAATTTATTTCTGAGAAAATAAACAATCGGTTTGAAATTGAAATATTTGAAGATTTAGAAGCGATTCCACATTTTAATCCGGATTTGGATAATGAGTTTCCTCCGGAAAAAGTTATTTCTTTAAGGAGTAAAATAGTTCAGGCAGACGGAATATTAATATGTACTCCTGAATATGTTTTTAGTTTGCCGGGAAGCCTGAAAAATGCTCTTGAATGGTGTATTTCAACAACAATCTTTTCAAATAAAAAAGTCGGATTAATAACAGCATCGGCTTCTGGCGAAATGGCGCATGAGCAGCTTTTGCTAATAATGAAAACATTAGAGGCTAAATTCGTAAATGATAGCCAGCTTTTAATACAAGGGGTTCGTGGTAAAATTGATGAAACAGGTAAAATTGTGAATTTACAAACTTTAGAAGAACTTGAGCTTTTTATAAAAGATTTTGAGAATCAATTTTAAAAGTGAATAAAGCAAAATTATAGGACAATGAAAAACTCATCGAAATACTTTATTTTTGCCTAATAAACAAAATAAATATGGAAGGTTCTATTGCAAGTAAAGAGTTTCTTTTTGGAGATGAAATTCAATGGGAAATAGTTGGAGAAGGTGTAAAACGTAAAATTTTGGCTTTTGATAATCGTGTTATGCTGGTAAATGTATATTTTGAAACAGGAGCTATTGGTGCTTTGCACGAACACTATCATACCCAGGTCACTTATGTAGCAAAAGGAAAGTTTGATGTTACGATAAACGGCGTTACAAAAATGCTGAAAGAAGGAGACAGCTTTTATATTCCTCCTCATGCAATTCACGGCGTTTTATGTGTAGAAGAAGGAATGCTGACGGACGTTTTCAGTCCAATGAGGGAAGATTTTATGAAATAATAATTTATAAATCAATATAATTTTAAAATGCCAATCTAATCTTAACCTGAACATTCAAAAATTATAGATTTTTTAAAGTTCGCATAAAGATTAGATTGGTATTTTTGCAATATGAATTTATCCAAAACGAATGTCTTGTTTATGGCAGCCTGCACTGGACTCATAGTTGCAAATCTGTATTACTGCCAGCCTTTAATTGTTTTAATTGCCAACGAATTTAAAATTCCCGAAGCCAATGCAGGAACAATAACCTATCTAACACAAGCAGGTTATGCCATAGGTTTATTTTTTATGGTTCCTTTAGGAGATAAAATCGAACGAAAAAAACAAATCCTAATGACCACTTTTGCTTCCGTAATTGCATTAATAATTGCAGCTACGGCAAAAAGTTTCCTTATATTACAAATTGCCTCACTGCTTATCGGAATCACTTCAATAGTTCCTCAGCTTATTTTGCCTTTGGCGGCTTCTTTAAGTTCTGCCGAACAGCGAGGAAAAGTCATCGGAACAATTATGAGCGGCTTATTGGTGGGTATTTTGCTTTCAAGAACTTTAAGCGGATTTATTGGTCAGGTTCTAGGCTGGAGATCCATGTTTTACATCGCTGCCGGAATTTGTCTTTTGATCTTTTTTGTAATTCAGAATAAATTCCCAGTCAATAAACCTCAATTTCAAGGTTCTTATGGACAATTAATTAAATCTCTTTTCACACTTATAAAAACACAGCCTGTCTTACGTGAAGCGACCTTAATCAATGTTTTTAGTTTTGCTCAGTTTGGAGCTTTCTGGACAACAATGGTTTTATTGCTTTCAGGAGAACCGTTTTATTTTAACAGCGCAACAATTGGTTTGTTTGGAATTGTTGGAGCTTCTGGAGCTTTGGCAGCGCCATTAGTTGGAAAAATGGGAGACAAAGGAGGTTCACGGGTAGCAGTTGGTTATGGTTGTTTGTTAATATTAATTAGCTTTTTTATTTTTTATTTTTCAGTAGAAAGCGTTATCGGAATTTCGATTGGAATTGTTTTTATTGACATCGGAATCCAGGGCGTTCATATTTCAAATCAAACACGTGTTTATTCCTTGCTTCCGGAGGCCAGAAACAGATTAAATACGGTTTTTATGTCCTTTAGCTTTTTAGGAACAGCAGCCGGATCAGCTTATGGATTGTTGTTATGGAAATTAGGCGGATGGCACGCTGTAACTATCGGATGTGTTGGCTTATCAATATTAGCATTAACAGTCTACGGGCTTACCTATAAATCAAAATCTAAAAAATAGAAAGCACAAATTGATATAAAATTAATTTGTAAATTTGCGTTCAATTAAAAAATAACAACAATGGAAAACGGAATATACGCTAAATTCAATACTAGTAAAGGTTCGATTTTAGTAAAATTAGCACATGAGTTAGCACCAGGAACTGTAGGTAATTTTGTAGCTCTTGCAGAAGGAAATATGGAGAATAAAGTAAAACCTCAGGGACAAAAATTCTATGACGGTTTAACTTTTCACAGAGTTATTCCTGATTTCATGATTCAGGGTGGTTGTCCAAAAGGAACCGGAACAGGAGATCCTGGCTACAAATTTGATGACGAATTTCACCCAAGTTTAAAACACGATCGTCCGGGAGTTTTGGCAATGGCAAATTCAGGACCTGCAAGTAACGGTTCTCAATTTTACATTACACATGTTCCAACTTCATGGTTAGACAACAAACATACTGTTTTTGGTCACGTTATCGAAGGTCAGGATGTAGTTGATGCTGTTGCTCAGGGAGATAATCTTGACGCAGTTGAAATCATCAGAGTTGGAGAAGAAGCTCAAAAATGGAATGCTATTGAAGCTTTTATTGCTTTAAAAGGGGCTCGTTTAAAAAGAGATGCAGCTTTAAAAGCAGAATCTGAAGCAAAAATGGAGCAATTAGCGGCTGGTTTTGATAAAACAGATAGCGGTTTACGTTATAAAATGATTCAAAAAGGGGATGGTAAAAAAGCAGAGGCAGGAAAAACAGTTTCTGTCCATTACGAAGGATCTTTAGAAAACGGAAAAGTTTTTGATTCCTCTTACCCAAGAAAAAAACCAATCGAATTTAGATTAGGGCAGGGGCAGGTTATTGAAGGATGGGACGAAGGTATTGCTTTATTACAAGTGGGTGACAAAGCCCGTTTTGTAATTCCATCTGATTTAGCTTACGGAGCAGCAGGAGCAGGAGGCGTTATTCCTCCACATGCAACTTTGATTTTTGACGTAGAATTAATGGATGTAAAATAAAATATATACATTTATACTGATTAAATAATATCCCATTCGGTTTACCGGGTGGGATTTTTTATTATCAAAAACGAGATAAGAAATGGTTACAATTTCAGATTATATGATTAGCTTTTTGTTTTAAATAAAAAAACACCTTCATCTCTGAGGTGTTTAAAAACTAGTAATTGGATATAACGTTATTGTTTACTTCAATTATTTTTAATGTTTTTACTCCGGAAGGCAATTCCCAATCAACTTGATCATTCTCCTTAAAACCAATGATAGCAACGCTTAATGGAGCTAAAATGGATATTTTTCTTTCTTTTACATCTGATAAAGAAGGTAAAACAATTTGAATTTTCATCTGTTTGTTTGCTTTAACATCTTCAATTGTTACATGTGAGTTGATCCTAATAATCGAATTGTCAAGAAAACTTTCTTCGCTGATAATGGCACGGTCCAATTCTTGCGAAAGCTGTCCGATTTCCCTGGTGTTTGTCTCATTTTTACTTTTTAATATCAATTCACGTAAGAACTGATACTCTTTTTTACAGAAAACTGGCGTGGGTTTCATATCTTATTTATTTAATGTTTATAAAAAGTTGAATTAAATTCCAAATTGCGATAATTCGCAAATTGAAATTTAAATGTGTATTTAGGAATATTGGCTGTGTTAATGTTTTTATTTGAAAAAAATCTCAAATAGAAAAGACATATTTAAAATTGATAAAAATCCTCCGCCTGAAAGAAGAAAAATGAAATAGACGGAGGCCTAATTAATAAAGGCCTTATTATGCGAAATAATTACAGCCAAAATTGGTTTTCTCCTAAGGGAAAACAAAAATGCTGAAGCTATAAATAATAGGATGTAAACCATGGCTATAATAACAGAACAGTAAAGATATACAAATCAGATTAAATATTCTCTATTTCCATTTAATGTTACAGCCTATACTTGGTTTTTGAATGTCGTTTAGGGTTCTGTTATAGATTAAGGCATCTATAGCATTTCTCAGATCATTTCCGCTTAACGGAATTCCATTTCCGGGTCTTGAATCATCAAGTTGGCCTCGATAAAATAATCTGTCCTGATTATCAAATAAATAAAAATCAGGTGTACAGGCGGCATCATAAGCTTTAGCGACTTCTTGGGTTTCATCAAATAAATATGGAAAATCCATTTTATTTTCAAAAGCAAATTCCCTCATCATTTCAGGGGAGTCCTGAGGATACCTTTTAACATCGTTGCTGGAGATAGCAAGTATTCCGATTCCCTGAACGCGGTAGTCATTGGAAATCATAATAATTTCATTCAGTACATGAAGAACAAACGGACAATGATTACACATGAAAATAATCAACGTTCCTTTAGTACCTTTCAAATCCCGAAATGAATATTCATAATTTGAATTAGTATCTTTTAGATTGAAGTCGGGAGCAATTGTCCCAAGCGGAATCATATTTGAAGGAGTTTGTGCCATTTTTCCATGAATTAGTTATCCAAAAATAACCTTTAATTCTCTAAATGAGCGATGGCACTAATAAAAAATATCCAAAGAAATTTTGCTGTCAAGTTTATTTCTTTGGATATCGATATGTATTTATGAGTTTAGGAACTCAAGCAAATCCTGATTTAATTTATCTTTTTCAGTATAAAATAGTCCGTGTGGTGCGCCTTCGTAAACAATGAAAGTGTTATTAGCTACGGCTGCGGCGGTTTTTTCTGAACTCAGTTCGATTGGAACATTTTTATCATCATCACCATGGATAATTAAAGTAGGAACTTTAATGGTTTGAAGTTCATCCCTGAAATCTGTATTTGATAAAGATTCGGCACATTTTAATGTTGCTCTTGGTGATGCTAATGAACATAAATTTCTGTAATACTCAAGCAAAGGTGTGCTTAAAGGCTTATTTATAATGTTAACGCCAAAAAAAGTTTTGCCAAAATTTTCAAGAAATCCAATTCTATCCTCTCTTATTGCAGCTGCGGTTGCTTCTCCTTTCTCTTTTGGGCGTCCTTCAGGATTATCTTCAGTTTTGGCTAAAAAGGGAATAATGGATGAAATTAAGGCTGCTTTTGTAACCCCTTTTCCTCCATGACGGCTAAAATAACGAACTACTTCACCTCCTCCCATAGAAAAGCCGACAAGTGTGGCATTCTCTAATTGAAGCTGTTCAATAATTGCATTCAAATCATCAGACAAAGTATCATAATCGTAACCGTCCCAAGGCTGGGATGACTTACCAAAACCGCGACGGTCATAAGCAATAACCCTGTAATTATTCTGCACTAAAAATTCAATTTGATATTCCCACATTTCATTAGAAAGAGGCCACCCATGAATTAAAATTACAGGTTTTCCTTTTCCATAATCTCTCACATAAAGTTTTACATTTTGAGCAGTTTGAATATATTTATCTGTGTTTTGCAGCTGAATATCAAAATCTGAATCCATAAGTGTTAGATTAGTATTTGTAAGACTATTTTCCATTCTATATCTTTTTAAGTTAGGCTTAATAATTTGATTTGTAAAATTAAAAGGACCACAAAAAAAAGGGTTATAGAATTAGGACTAACAATTACAAAATTAATACGTTTGCAAATAAACTATTGAAATAATGGATTTAGCCTGGAAAGAATTTGAAAGAACCGATATGCGGGTCGGAACCATAATCGAAGTAAATGATTTTCCTGAAGCAAGAAAACCTGCATACCAGCTTACTATCGATTTTGGAAAAGAAATAGGTATTCGAAAATCATCAGCTCAAATTACTAAACGATATCAAAAAGAAGATTTGCTAAATCGTCAAGTAGTAGCTGTTGTAAATTTCCCGAAAAAGCAAATAGGAAAATTCATGAGCGAATGTCTGGTTTTGGGCGCTGTAGGCGAGGAGGGAGACGTAATTTTATTGACACCCGATTTTAAAATTGAAAATGGATTGAGGATTGGCTAGATTTTAGTGGTCAGTATTAAGATTTTAGTGTTTAGTTACTCAAAATTAGATATAACTGAACACTAAATCTGAATACTAATTACTCTTTAATCATGCTAATCAAATTCTGCAAAATCAACTGCCCATCTTCCCAATATTGGAGATCAGAATCAGAATTGATATGCCCTTTCTGTCCCACGTTTACAAAATCACTTCCCCACATTTGAGCAAAATATTGTTTTCTTTCGAAAGAGGCATAGGGGTCGTTTTCGCTTGCAACAACAATTGACGGAAATGGTAATTTTGAAATTGGCATAGGAGAAAAATTCCGGACACTTTCAGGTGTGTGTTCAGGTGAATCAACATCAGCAGGGGCGACCAATAAAGCTCCAATAATGTTTTTGTTGGTATTTGTTTCTGCCCAATGCAATACTAAGGAAACAGCAAGGCTATGTGCTACTAAAATCGTTGGATGTCCGAGTTTGGATATTTCTTCGTTTAATCTTTCAAGCCATTCTTCCCGAACAGGTTCATCCCAATTATCCTGAACTAACCGAATGGAATTTTCAAATTTTTTATGCCAAAAGGTCTGCCAGTGTTTATCTCCGGAGTTTCCTAATCCGGGTAATATTAATAAGTTTATTTGCATTGGCGCGGATTCACTTAGGTTATTTTTTTTTGGTTTGTTTTTCTTTTGTAATACGGTTAATCTCATTTACCAGTAAAGGAAAAGCAGGTTCGGCCATTCCGTGTCCATAACCGTCTAATTCATACAGTTTGGTTTCTTTATGTCCCACCAGTTTCATCATTCGTTCCATATAAGCGTTCTCTTCATATCGGCCTAACATTTCAAGTTCACGATCTCCGGTAATTAACAAAATTGGAGGAGCATCAGCGCGAACATGATAAAGAGGCGCAAAAGCGTCAATAGTCGGTTGTTTTTCCGGAATTCCATTTTCTCTTCTAATTTCAAAATGAGTAATGCATTGTCCGCTGAACGGAATTAATCCCGCAATTTTATTAGCATCAATGCCTTCTTTTTGGAGATATTTTTTTTCAAGGCCAGTCATCAGGGCCAGATAAGCACCTGCAGAATGTCCTGAAACAAAAATTAGGGAAGTATCGCCTCCATAATTTTCAATATTATTAAAAGTCCATGCGATTGCAGCTGCGGCGTCTTCAATACATTTTGCAGCTTTCACTTTTGGAGATAATCTATAATTAACCCCAATAATAGCAAAGCCTTTATTTTTTAATGCTTCGGGAATTTCTTTACTTCCACCGGTTAATCCTCCGCCATGAAACCAAACTATCGTAGAGAATCCTTTAGTATTTTTTGGGTAATAAATATCCAAAACGCATCTTTCGTTAATATATGAATCAGATTTATTGGTTGTCGAATTGTAGTATTGGATATTCGATTTCGTTTCATATTCCATTTTTTGAGCAAAAGAGGAAAATCCAATAGTAAACAAACAAAGTAAAAGCGCTATTTTCTTCATAATATAATTATTTTATTCAATTTTAAAATTACCTTCCAGACCATTTTCAGCATGCGAAGCAATCCAGACTTTAAAATCGCCTGGTTCTGTTTTTAGCTCCATTTTATCATTATAAAAGGCCAGCTCTGAAACAGGAATTGAGAATTGTATAGTTTTAGATTCTTTAGGTTTTAATTCGATTTGTATGAAATCTTTAAGTTCTCTTACAGGTCTTACAATGCTTCCTGTAATATCACGTACATATAATTGAACTGTTTCTGTTCCGGTTGTGTTTCCTGTATTGGTAATAAGGGCAGAAACATTCAAGTTCTCCTTCTCATTGTTTTTAAGAGTTGCTTTTTCAATTTTTAAATTATCGTATGAAAAGCTCGTGTAACTCAATCCAAATCCAAAAGGGAATTGTGGTTCATAACCTGCATCCAGATAGTGTGAATTATTTCCTAAAGAACTTTGCCAGGCTTCGACAGGAATATCCTGAATAGCTACAAAAGTTTTAGGATCTGCAGGTCTTCCGGTATTTGGGTGATTATAGTAAATAGGAATCTGACCCACTTCTTTTGGCCAGGTTACAGGCAGTTTTCCTGATGGATTTGCTAATCCTAATAATACATCAGAAATTGCAGGACCGGCCATTGTTCCAGGATGCCACGCCATAATTAGGGCATTTACTTTTGGCAAAACAGCACCCAACGTAATAGGTCTTCCCGCCATCAGTATTACTACAATTGGCTTTCCTGTTTTTTGCAATTCGGCGATTAATTTTTCTTGTAAGCCCGGTAAATTGATGTTGGCTCTTGAATGTGCTTCTCCTGAAAGAATAGCTTCTTCTCCTGCAAAAAACAAAACAACATCTGATTTTTTAGCCTCTGCGACAGCAGCTGCAAAACCTTCTTCAGATAATGATCGGCTATGTGAAAGACCAGCCGAATAAAACACATTATTTTGTCCGAAACTATTTTGCAATGCTTTTAGAGGCGTTTGAGAATCTTCTTTGTTGCCATCAAAAGTCCATGTTCCTAATTGTTCTCTCGGGGCATCTGCCAATGGGCCAATAACAGCTATTTTTTGATTGGATTTTAAAGGCAGAATTTGTTTTTCGTTTTTTAATAAAACACAACTCTTAATGGCAGCATCCTTTGCAGTTTGCAAAGCATCGGCTGTTAATAATGAAAATTTTTCGCGGTCTTTAAAATACGGATTTTCAAAGACTCCGGCCCTGAATTTGATTCTAAGGATATTGCGTACCATTTCATCCAATTGCTTTTCAGAAACCTTCTTTTCTGCTATCAATGTTTTTAAATGATTGGCATATGATAAGC
Source organism: uncultured Flavobacterium sp. (assembly GCA_965650235.1). Classification (GTDB taxonomy): domain Bacteria; phylum Bacteroidota; class Bacteroidia; order Flavobacteriales; family Flavobacteriaceae; genus Flavobacterium. The sequence continues at coordinate 11,181 of CBFGNY010000147.1, forward strand.
TGGTCATTTCCATGTCCAGTCCCGCTGAAGCAGACTTAAACGCAGCATCTTTTTCATCGGCCGCAAAACCATGTGGAATCATTTCAGTGACTGAATTCCAGTCACTTACGACAAATCCGTCGTATTTCCATTCCTCCCGTAGAATTTTTTTAAGCAGAAAATGGTTACCGGAAGCAGGAATTCCATTCAGGTCATTAAAAGAACTCATAAAAGTTGCTGCTCCTGCTTTTGCCGATGCTTCAAAAGGCTTTAAATAAATATTTCGAAGCAGGGATTCAGACATGCTAACGGTATTGTAATCCCTTCCGCCTTCTGCAGCACCATAGGCAGCAAAATGTTTGGCACAGGCCAAAATTTGTCCGGGAACTGAAGGATCATTGCCTTGAAATCCCTTAACATAAGCAATTCCTAGTCTTGATGCTAATAAAGGATCTTCGCCAGGTGATTCTGCAATTCTTCCCCAACGGGCATCCCTTGCAATATCAACCATTGGTGCATAGGTCCAGTTAATGCATCTTGAATATGATTCATTCGCTGCAATTTTTGATGTTTTTTCAACTAATTCCATATCCCATGAAGCGGCTAGTCCCAAAGGAATAGGGAATATAGTTTTATAGCCGTGAATGACATCCCTGCCAAATAATAATGGAATATGGTTGGGACTTTCTTCTACAGCAATTTTTTGTATTTCAAGAACAAGATTGGGGTCTGTCAGGTTTAAAATGGCACCTACTAAACCTTTTCGAACATCATTTTTAAGTTCTTCAGATAAACCCTTGCTTCGGCTTGAGGTACCTTTTATACATGCCTGACCAATTTTTTGTTCCAATGTCATGTTTTTTAT
>CBFGNY010000148.1:0-12006 GCA_965650235.1 uncultured Flavobacterium sp.
CATTGCTAAAATTTTGTAATTCTGTCGTTATTGCATATTTCATTCCCTTGAAACTATTATGATAGGTAGCCCCAAAATCAAACGTTTGCTGGCTTGGAATAACAAATGGATTTTTTGAAGCACTTTCCCAGCTTCTGTAAAATTCATAAACGTATCTTGTATCAAGAAAAAGGGATAATTTATCTTCCTTGCCTATTACATTCCGGAAAGAATAATTAACTGCTCCATTAGCAAAAAAGTAGGGCTGATTGGGTACTCTGTCTCCTTTATAAGCGGCAAATATTCCTTCGTCTGAGTCATTATAAAAGTGCTGATAAGTACTGTTTGCACTAAATGAAAGCCGATCATTTTTAGAAGTCCATCTTCCTGAAACCTCAACTCCTGTAGAAGTAGCTGCAAATACATTTTGATAGATATTGCTACGATCTAAACTTGGTATTAATAAAATCTGGTCGGTAATTTTTCTTAAAAAAACATTGGTCTGCACTAACCATTTACTTGAGTAGTCATTTTTATTTTGTAAAAAGAGTTCCAAATTTACGTTATGACTACGTTCAGGTTTTAAATTTATATTGCTTTGTACAAATTGTCCATCTCCAAACAACTCATCGGTTTGAGGTAATCGAACAGCATATTCATAGGTTAACCGGGTAGAGAATTGTTCTGAAAATTTAAAACGGAATCCATTACCAAAGCCAAAATAATTCACTTCTCTTTCTGTTATTATTACGGTATTATTAGAAAGTAATTTTTCTTCTGATTTAACTTTTTGAAAATAATTTTTCAAAAAAAGCATATCTTCCAATCGTTCCTCATATGCATTAATTTTAAAATCAACACCATTGACCCATGTAAACAAATCTCTTTTAGCAGTAGCGGGATCATATCCATCAATAACCTTGTCGTCACCAATTTGTGTCGAATAGGTTGGAGCGGAAACAAAACTTAAAGTATATTGATTATTGATTTTCCATGAAGCTTTTAAACGTGAAAATGCGTCATTATTCCAGGTGTAAGTATCACTTGGAGCACTAGCTTCCGAAATTTCGCCCCTTTTATCACCTTCAGAATCAGGAATACGGTTACCATACCAATTGTAAACATAATCGGAGATGTCTAAAAATTGACGCTCCCGGTAATTATAACCTACAACTGCATCAAATGAAATAGCTTCACCAAAATCTTTGCGATAGGTCAGGATCGTACCGGCAGATTTTCGATACGTCATTACTTCTCCATACGGTGCACCAACCATCAACTGATTATGCTGGATTTCTTTTGTATAATTTGTATAAAATCCTTCGATGCTCAACTCCTTAGCCCAGACTCTGTCTTTAATACCCGTTGTTAACTGCAGTCCGTAGCCTTTGTACGCATCATGAAATCGGGGTACTGTTACATTTTTAATCTTGTTGGCTTCATCAGGAACATCAACATCTACTTTATAATTATTTTGTGAGGAGTCATAAAATCCGCTTCCTTTTACAAAGAAGCCAGTCTTCTCATTATAATTATTAAGCACAAGCGATGTCCTGTAGGTACCAAAAGATCCTGCCTGACCTGAAAAAGAGCCACTGAAACCTGATTTTATTTTAGGAGTGATTAAATTTACGGCACCACCAAGCGCGTCTGCTCCAAACTCTATTGGTACTACGCCTTTATAAACCTCAGCCCGATCAATTAAATTTACGGGAACGGTCGTAATTCCGAAGGTATAGCCGTGATATTCTAATGGAATTCCGTCCAGAAAAAACCGAATTTGATTTCCGGTCAGACCATTCATTGAAAAATTAGTCTTAGAGCCCAAACCACCGCTTCGCCTAACACTTATGCCTTGTGTCTGGGCAAGGACTTCACCCAAATCGGCAGTTTTAAATTTGGCTTCTTTCATTTCTATTACTGAAACCGCCTGAGCAGTTGCTTCTTTTTTTTGCTTTTCAGAAACACCGGTTACCAGAACATCATTTAATCTCTGCACGTCTTTTTCTAAAGATATATTTAGTAGAGTTGCAGAACTTTCTAAAACAATTGTTTGCTGTTTAGCTATATATCCATCTGCATTTACTTCAATCGTAAAACGATCACCTGCCAGGCTCTCCATTTGGTAAAGACCTTCTGTATTTGTTTCTACACTTATTTTTGTACCCAAAAGTTGGATGTAAGCCCCTGTTATTGGGTTCCCATATTCATCGGTTATTTTGCCGGATATTGTATTTTGCGCCATTAAAAAAGTCGACGAGAATAAAAAGAGTAATACTATTTTGAGATTCATGAAATTCATTTAGAGTTGCAACTTATCCTTATTTAGAATAAATAAAAGCTCAAAAGTATGAAATTAAGTATAAATAATATCTGAAAAATAAATAAAATGATTTTTTTAATTTAAAACTTCTACTGCTTTTGATTTTATTTTCCTCCTTTTTAAGGAATCTAAAAGTATCTGAACTGAAAAAGTCAGCATTATGTAAAGCGCTATGAGTGCCAATACATTGGTTATTCCATTCTCTCTAAAACCGAAAATACCTTTACCCCAAGAAATCAATACCCATTGTATTACATACATGGAGGTTAGGTTCTTACTGCAATACTTTAAAAGCTTAATAAATTTATTCTCTTTAATATTTAAGGATATCCTAAAAATACCCCACAGAAAAATTAATGTCCAGCCTGCAAAATAAATAACGCCACCTGGTCCCATATGATAAAACCCATTGTAATTATAATTTCCATAAGCAAAAACTAAAGGAGCACCCAGAGCAACAAATAAAAGACCTATATATAACATATTTTTAAACAATTGTTCTCTGCTGTATTTCAGTTCAACATACCATTTACCAAAAAACATCCCGATGATAATAAAAGATATCCATGGAAAAACAGGAAAATAAACGTATGCCGGAAAATCATTATTGAAAAGTAGATCTAATACATAATTCACTACAGGATAGTCCATATTGATTCCGCTAACTTCTCTGGAAACTAATGCTGTCAATAGTCCTACAGCCAGGATTCCATATTTATTTGTAACATATTTTCTAATAAAACCAATAATGAGCAATGATATTCCGGCTAATTGCAGAATGTCACCTAATAGCATCAGATACAGATACTGCTGTTCTATTGGCCCATCCCATCCGTATCTCTGGATAAAATTATCCGGTGCAAAGCCAAAAATTACAGGAAAAATGAACTTTAGAAAATTCATTACAAGAGCAGCAACTAAAAGAAGCCCGCCACGCATTAAGGAACTTTTAAGGCTTTGATTACGTGAGGTCATAAATGTTAGTCCCATACAGATTAGAAAAATAGAAGTTCCCCTGCCTAAAAAAACAATAAAACTGCCAATAAATGTTTCTGATTGTGATTTGACATCCGCAAATGTCAGTAATGTATGTATGATGATCATTCCTATAACACTCATTCCTTTTATCAAGTCGAGTGCTACAATTCTTTTACTCTGGTGTTCCATAGTTTAATTTAGTATTTAGGTCTTAAACCCGTTGTTTAAATAATTGCATTTACCCGATGACCTCTTTTGCTGCCATTAAATTTTCGCTATTATTAATCGTATTATTTATAGCAGGATAATTGACTTTGCCATTAACTGTCAGAGGAACATCTTCTAAATAATAGGTTTTTAAGGAACTGGCATGTAACCCTAATTTTTCTTTTAATACCTGAGTAATCGTTTCCCGCAAAAGAAATTCATCCTGATGTATTATACCCAGATATTTGTCTTGTACACTTATACAGATAAAGGTTTGTCCTCCCAGTTCATTTTTAAGCAAAACCTCAACCTCATCAAGGTTTAAACGAACTCCAAATAATTTTATAATGCGTTTAATGCGTCCCTTTATGTGGTAATAACCAGCCTCGTCCCTCTCTGCCAAATCGCCTGTAAAAAGTTTATCCGTATCATCATAGTCCTGCAGATCAAAAATATTGTTGGCATAACCACCAGATACATTGGGTCCGTAATAAATAAGTTCACTAGTGTTTTCGTCTATTTCAAATCGTCCGTTTTTTACAGCAAATCCTATAGATGTTCCTTTCTCCTGAAAATCTTCGGGGGGTAAATACGCCATTCTGCCACTGGCTTCTGTTTGTCCGTATTGTGCAAAAAACTGTTTATTAAACTGTTTACTATAATCTGAAATAACGTTTGCCAGCTCTTTGTTCAGCATTCCTCCCGTATGGGTTAAATATCGTAAAGATGGCGTGTCTTTTCTAAAAAAACCAAAACGCTGCAGTAACTCATAAAAATAAGGAACTCCGCTTAACGTAGAATAACCATATTGAGTAAGATCTGACCAAAATTCTTTTTGAAGTACATCACTGTCCGTACATACTATTGTGTCTGCTTTTATGCAGTTTGTTGTAAAAATAGAGAAGCCATACACAAAATTAATCGGCACATTTAACGGAACAACATCGTGTTCCGTTATTGGCATGTACTCCATAATAGATAATGCATTCTGAACCAGGTTATGATCTGAAATCTTAACAAATTTAGGTGATCCGGTAGTCCCTGATGTACTCATTAAAAGTTTAACGTCGGCATGAATTGGGTAAAGTTTAATTTCCCTTTTTTTAAACAGCGAAATAGTTTCAGAAACCTTTTTTAAATCATAACTTTCAACTGAAACCCTTGTCGGATCATAGATGTAAGCAGGCAGGTACTCCTCTTCCAGATTCTGTTTAAACTTAGCATGCAAACCTACATTCAGCAAAGCAACTGTATATTTTTTTTGATAAAAATTTAAAAACGTTTCAATTGTTGGCAACTGATTATCATTATAGATGAAAACCACTGCACGCATGTCTTCAATAGCTAATGATTCATGTATTTCCTGAAACGTTTTGGTAACTTTGGTTTTTGCATCTATAAAATTTAATTTTTCATTTTTTCTGATTAAATCATAAAGTCCCATAGTTTTTTTCTTTTGAAATTATTCGATTTCTACACCGTTTTTCTTAAGTATTTCTTTTATTTTATCGATACTTCCCATTTCCAGAATATCTTCCATAGGAATTGCAACATTATAAAAGGCCTCCAGTTCATCAACCAAAAGCAGGTGGCTCATGGAATCCCATTCTGCAATACCCTGATATTCTAAATCTGGTGTAATAGCTTCTACCGGAATTTCAAACGCTTTTGCAAATACCTCGTGTAATTCTTGTGTTGTGCTCATAATCTTATTTTAATTTGTTAATAATTATTTATTTTAAACTTTAGCGTACTTCCATTTTCCACTTCTAAATATCGTAATACAGCCAAAAGCCAATACAATTTCTGAAAGTAATATGGCAGCAAAAATGCCTTTTGGACCAAAACCCAATACCACTCCAAAGACAAAAGAAAGCGGTATTTGTATCACATAAAACATCAGTATATAAAGAAGGGTAACAATCATTACTTTTCCGGCTGCATTAAGTGCTCTGGAGATAACCATTGTATACCCTAATAATACATAGGCTATCGATATAATATGAATATACATTGTGCTGTTCTCAATCACTTCGGGCACATCAGAAAAAATCCTGACTACTGGATTTGCCATAAAAATCCATCCTATTGCGACCGAAATCAAAAAGATCATGTTGATAATTCCTGCCCTCCAAACTGATTTTTCAGCTCTGTCTGGCTGTTTTGCCCCCAGATTTTGTCCTGTTAAAATTCCTGCTGCATTCCCTATACCCCATGCCGGCATCGTAACTATTGAAGCTACTCGTTGCGCTATAATGTATCCTGCCAGCGCATTGCCCCCAAAATGGGAAACTATTTTGATCATAAACAACCAACTGGATGCGGGAATTAAATACTGCAACATGCCACCAAAACCCAGCTTTAGTACTTTTTTAAAAGTTTCAGCATGAAGAACCAGATGCTGTTTCTTAATTTGAATTGCAGTTGTGCTTTTAAGCAAGTGAAATGCCTGATAACAGACTCCAATAAAACGTGCTGCCCCTGTAGCCAGACCAACTCCCAGCAGCCCATAGGCCGGTATAGAGCCCCATCCAAAAATAAGAATCGGACAAAATATTATGTTCAGGATATTTGACAGCCACAATGTTCGCATCGCAATTGATGCATAACCGGCACCTCGAAAAATACCATTTATGGCTATGCGAAGCATAATAAATCCGCAACTGGCAAACATTACTTTTGCGTACAAACTGCCTTGTTCGATCATTGCTGAAGACAATCCTACTAATCCTAATATCTCGTTACTCCATATAAAACATAATACACTGATAATAACACTACAAATTACTGCTATGCTTATCACTTGTACTGCTGTAATACTGGCTTCCTTAAATTTTTGCTCGCCAATGCGCCGCGCAATTAAAGTCGAGGCTGCAATGCTGAGACCAATAGAAACTGAATAAGAAAAGGTAATAACAGATTCTGTCGAACCCACAATAGAAACTGCTGCCGCTCCAAGTTTACTCACAAAAAATAAACTGGCACAGACAAAAACAGATTCCATAACTAACTCCAGAACCATGGGCACAGCAAGTAATACTATGGATCTGTTTATACTTCCTGAAGTAAACTTTTTTTCGCGGCCTAATATCGCATTAAGCAACAAATCAGTATAGGACTGGAGCCGAAGCACTACTATTTTCATCTTTAGTTTTGTGTTGTTTCACTTAATTCTATAAACTCTTTCATCTCATATTGCTTAATTACGTACAGCGGATTAGGCAGCTTACTTCCTTTTTTAGGTACTGCAAAACCTGTTTGCTCAGCGTAACCGTTATTAAGTAGTTTCAAACTATTGATATAAAAGCGCTTAAATTCCGGTTCAAAAAGATTGTATTTTTCAAAGCGATCTGTCAAATGTGGATTATCCTGCTGGTATTCCTCAATAGCTTCTGTTACTGTTTTCCAAAACAGATGTTCATCATAATCCATGTACGTATGTAAAATATCAGACAGATAGCGAAAAAAAGCATCAAAAACACCTATCAAAATAAATAAAGGCGTGTTCTCTTTATTAGAAGACTGTATAAGACCATCTTTGAGTTCTTCGGGTAATTTCGCTTTGGCTTCTTCTGTCAAAACGATATCATCTACAAAATCCTTGATAATGATACGTTGTGGCAGTCCGTTTTTCATGACTAAAATAATATTTTCGCCATGGGGTGTTACACATAAGGAATGCTGATAATAAATATGCAACAGCGGTTTTAGATATACCTCTAAGTATTTCTTTAACCAATCCTGAGTACTAAGACCTGATGCATTTATTAACTCCTGCAAAAAGGGACAATTATCATTATCTACATATAATAATGCAGCCATTGTCATTAGTTTTTCTTCGGGTTTTCTGTATTTTTCGGCACTTTCCCTCCATAAAGCTCCCAACATTTCACGGTAATGGTAAGGACTGTCAGGTATTGCACTATACTGTTGATGGCGATAAGAAACAGTAGCCACTTCGCCTAAAAGCACTACTTCCTTTTCTTTAAAATAAGAATCCTCGTCCAACATTTCTTTAACCCATTTTGTTACTCTTGGCGCAATATCCATCTGCTTTGGCGATAATCCTCTGATGTTTCCGGTACTCAAAATAGAAATCGCCGTTTTTACATAATGCTTTGCCGGACAGGATACATTAAAAAATGTTCTGATACTTTGCTGAGGCGAATATATATCGGCACTTTTTTCAAGAATTACCAAATATTGGTTAGCCAGATCCTGATGAAATTGTGATAAAAGCTTATTATTTAATTGCCAGGGATGTACGGGTATAAAAACATAATCTTCAACGACAAGTTTCATAGCTCTTAACTTTTCCTGAAATCTTTTAAAAACTTTCTGACCTAATTCCTGCTGATAGAAATCATTAAAACTGATCGTTTCCAAAGCATTAAATACTGCCCTTTTTTTATGTGCAGCTAACCAATATAAAACCGTATCCTTATCAGCCTCCGGAGCATAATTATGATAATCGCTATTGTTAAAACCCACGCGTCCTTTATTGGCTATAACCCATGGATGGCCTTCCATCTGATGCTCAACTACCTGATAATCGGAGTTTACCAAATCCTGAACGCTAATTTTATCACGGGTATACAAATGCGCATCAGCATAGAGTGTGTTTAAAAGTTCTTCAATATAATGTGCCAGTGTAAAAGAGTCTATACCAAAACTTTGCTGCATTTCCATAAAAAAACAAAGGACATCTGTTGCAGATTTCGCTACATTGTTCTCCCATCTTTGAATACTTTGCTTTTCTATATGCCAATACTCCAAAAGCCTGGGATAAGCAGAAAAAGTATAGTAAACCTCTGGTAAATCTGTTGTCAGTTTAAAATGTTTGATTCCATCTTTTTCACTACCTGTAATAGTTGGTTTCGCAACATCTTCATGCATTAATTCGGCTAAACTTTTGGCTAACAAATTAAGATTTACCTTTTCCCAAACGTGACTGCTAAAAACTTCTAAGTGCGGTGCTCTTTCTATATTCATTACAAATAAATTTATTAAATGATAATTTCTTCAACTCTTTCTGTAACAATACCGGAAAGGTCAAAATCCTGAAAAGCAATCTTTTTCTCTAACTTATATACCTCGCGTTTGGCAATTTCATTAATGATGTAAGAATTGCGATAAGCTCCCATACCCAAATCGGTCGAAATAAGGCTATGCGTATGAATTTCTGCATTTTGTACAAAGATTTCACCAGCATTGTTATCTATACTATAGTTTCTTTTTACATCGTAATCGCCTGTTGAAGTTCTGCTGATACGATGTTGTATATTCTCAAGAAAGGAAGGTTCCTGATATTGATATCCGGTTCCTAAAATCACATAATCGGAATGGTCTGTAAACTTTTTATGCTGTTCTATCTGCTCAAGATGCAATTCATAGTTTCCGTGAATTCCTGTAGAGATATCGTCTAATAGTATGTTGGGCCTAATTTTTACACCAATGTCATCATTATCTACACTTATGGCATATAAATGATCGTAAATCTGATTAATCAGTTCATAATTAACCCCTTTAAATTGTGATTTTTGGCGTCCCAGCATCACATTTCGAACCGATGGTGTCATTTCATGAAAATAATCTATATAGTCGGGTGATGTATGCTCTAAAGTAAGTTTGGAATATTCCATTGCAAAAAAACGATCGGGACGGGAATACCAATTTAGTTTTAGGTTTTTAGGCCTGTTTTGAAGCAGGTCAAAAAATACCTCAGCGGCACTTTGGCCAGAGCCGATTACGGTAACTGTATCTTCTTTTACTATTTCCTCTTTTCTAAAAAGATAGCTCGAAGTATGGCAAACTTTTTTCATCTCTTTAAGATCGACAAACTCAGGTACAACTGGAACTGTACCGGTTCCTAATACTAATTTTTCACAATAGTATATTTTGGTGCTGTCTTCTTCTTTATGAAATACATGTACTTCATATAGTCCATCCTTATAATAAATGGACTTTACACTGGATGAAAAATGACAATTTTTTAGTTGTCTGATGACCCACTGACAGTATAAATTATATTCTTTACGGAGGACAAAGAAATTTTCTCTGATAAAGAATTTATATAGTCGATCAGTCTTTTTAAGGAAATTCAAAAAACTATATTGGCTCGTAGGATCTGCCATTGACACACAATCACACAAAAAAGGAGTCTGCAGGGTAACATGGTCAAAAAGCAATCCCGGATGCCAGTTAAACTGTTCTTTTTGGTCAAAAAATAGTGCGGAAACGTCCTCTACAGGCTCTAATAATGCAGCTAGTCCTAAGTTAAAAGGCCCTATCCCTATTCCTATTACGGAGTATGTTTTATGATTTTCCATGTTATTGATTTATAAGGTTATGTTCTGCTTCAGGGTTTATTTCAATATCCTTATTCTGTGGAAATTTTGCCCAGTACCATTCGCGGTAGCAAAAATTAAGGTTTGCTGTTTTATGCGGCATTTCAATTACCTTTTCGATTTTAAAGCCATGAAAGGCTTTGTTCATCATCGAAGCCCTGGAATCAACAGCGCCTTCACCCACCATTTTACCAACTTGAGATTGGGCAAATACATAATCGATCATGCATTGTGTGGATGGGGACACATATTTTTTCTTAGGATCGATAGGGGCAATAAATTGATGAGTTCCATAATCGGTAGGCAAAACATCATAATAATCTCCTAATATATCACGTGTCGGCCAGTATACTTCAATATTAAAAGTAGGTTCTCCATTCGCCATTCCAATATAACTGTTCAAGCCATCCCCAGGTAGTAGCGTTCTGTAATAAGCTTCCAGTTCACGTAAAGACCAGTCCATTTTCCATGCTGCTTTGGCGTGTTCACGATGAAACCACTCATGCAGCATTTCCAGATCATTTTCCAGATCAACAGGGCGTAAAGTAATAGTCACATCTTCTTTTGGGAAATAGCGATTATAGACAATTTCTTTTCCTTTAGGATGTATCAGTTGCTCTGAAAAGAAGCGTTTATGTAAAACATTCGGAAAGTTGATATGGGTAACACCGGCAGGATTACCACCACAATCAATATCATTTAGCGCAGTAAGCAGATTCCCTTTCACTTTCCAATATCTGTTCTCAAGTATAAACTTAACCAAGCCGCTTACATCCTCTTTTTGCAAATCTTCCAGTGCTTCGTACAAGATATTTAAGAGCACTTTTTCGTCTGCTAATCCATTAACTCCAAATGCATTAACAAGTCCAAGTATATTTCCTGTCCAGAAATAATGAAGCAATAAATTAAATAAACGATCGTCTGGAATAAACATTTTTCCGTTTTCAGATAAATCGGGTACAATACTATTTAATTGCTCTTCAAAAGATTTTCTGAATAAAAAACTTTGATTATCACGGAAGAATACTTTTTCAGGCAGGTAAGAATCATTCAGTTGCACGAGTGTGTTTTGTTGGTGCCATTCGCAGAACATACCTTGCTTGTTAAACATTTTTATTACGCCATCAAGCAAAATATCGATATATTGTTTAAACCAAATAGCACTGGTTTCCTTTACAGATAATCCTGTTTGTTTTGATGCATTCTGAATCACATTTTCTATTCGGGAAGGATTTCCTAATACGCTATCCTGGCATAATGAAGCCAATAGACATACATTATCATTTCCACTTGTAGTAGTTTTAAATGGATTATGACGCACACTGGTAGAAAAACTGCTTAACACATTTCCATCATAAGATACCGATATAAAGCCCGGATCGCAAATAAATTCAATTTTACGATAATCCTTCTTTACAGTGTCTCCCCAAGCCGTCTGCATTAGCCTTGAAACCTGATAACCTCTGTAAAGCTCATGATAATGATTCACACGTTCGGCTCCGGTAATTTTCACATGCAGTGAAAATTTATACATATAATCACTTTCATTATTATATACCGTCCTTACAGAAGAAGTTGCTGTGTACTCTTTTCCCCATTCTCCTAAATCAATCAGTAAACCTTCCTTTACTAAAGTATCATATATTGCCTGTTTTTTTAAATGTGCTGCTTCCCATGGATGAACCGGAAGCACTTTCCACTCCGGATATTTTTCCAGAAAATCGTTTACATTTTTATCTTCTTTAATTGCTTCTGACAATTCGGTTTTTGCAAATTCAGAAGGCAAAATATTTTCTATGGTTTTTTCATTAACCAGATCAGGATGTATTAAAAAATAATACAACTGAAAATATCCGCCAGTTTCAGGGGCATACTTTAAAACTTCCGGCTCAGTAAATCCTTCACGGCCCTTGGTAAGTGGATGTAGTAAATGTCCTGCCGGAAATAACTGTTCGGCTTCAATGAATGTCATTTTAGCTTTATTAAACTGCTGACCTGTGGTTTCAAAATGATGTAAAAATTGCGTTATCTTTTCAGTACTTAACTGCATTCTTTTTTTTACATTTTCAGAATCTGCATTTGGATATTGCTGTTTTACATGTGTTGTAATAAGTTCTAAAAGACGGTTAGCATCTATTTCTTTTATCGTTTCGCTAACAAGGTCACGTTCCA
>CBFGNY010000149.1:0-11892 GCA_965650235.1 uncultured Flavobacterium sp.
TAATGCTGTTGCGGGAACTTACACTGTATTGGTAAGTGATTCGAATGGCTGTCAGGATTCTAAAATTTATACTGTTTATGAGCCTTCTAAGCCGATCCTTACCCAAACAGCTCTGCAATCAAAATGTAACGGTTTATTGGGATCATTACATGCTACTGCAACTGGAGGTGCTACATACAATCAAAGCCAACCGGACCGGATTTATACTTATAACTTAAAAAATAAAACAAGCGGAATAGTCACTACGGTAACTGGAAATCTTGCAAGTTTTACCAATATCGCAGATGGCGACTACAGTCTTACTGCCCTAGATGTAAGCGGAATAGAATCCAATAGTATTGATGTACAATTTGAGCAGCCTACTCCTATTGAGGTCACTTTAGCTTCAAAATCCAATGTTAATTGTTTTGGTGATCAGGATGGGGCAATTGCTATTTCCGTATCGGGAGGAACACCTTTATTAGTAGATGGGAATCCCAAATACAACTATCAATGGAAGAAAAAAAATACCGCAACCAATAATTACGAAAACTTCACGCCAACATCATTAAATGCATTATACGCAGGTGTGTATGCTGTTGAAGTCCGTGATAACAATTATAATGATGTTGATGCGACTCATTGTATCGGTATTTTAGAGGACATCGAAATTACCCAGCCGGCAGATTTTAAATTTGATATTGAAAAAATAACTTATACAAATCCTACTGCCCCAAACAGCAATGACGGCGCCCTACACTTTGAAATTACCGGAGGAAAATCCAACTATGAATACAGGTTTTATACTAAAAATGCAGGCGGAACTGAAACAGTACTAAAAACAATCTCAGACAGTCCATTAAAGACAGCTGATTTCACTGGATTAATAAAAGACCATTATTACATCTCTGCCAAAGATGAAACAGGATGTATAAAATATGCTGATTTTGATTTTAGGGACAACCCTTTGACCATGAATATAAATCAGGATCAACAAATTACCTGTTATGATGCTAATAATGGTGTCTTAAAAATAAATGCAATTGGCGGGTTTGGACAAAAGAAGTTTTCATGGTACCGGGACAATGTTTTATTAATTAATGAAACCACAGAAGATCTTTTAAATGTAAAACCGGGTAACTATTATGCTGTTGTAAAAGATTCTAAAAAAGTGGAGGTTACCAGTAATACGATCATTGTCACGCAGCCTAATATTGTCACCTTTTCAACTACAAAAGAACCTGTACAATGTTTAGGAGACAGTAATGGTAAAATTACCCTGACGGCGTCAGGAGGAAACGGAATTTTTAAATACCGTTATTCTTCCAACAATATATTACTGAAAGACTGGCAAAATTTCTCAAACGGAAATACCACTATCATTTCAGATTTATCTGCAGGAGAATATACCTTTGAGGTAGAAGACACACAACAATGTCAAAGCACAAAGGCTGCTATAACAATTACATCACCTACCGCATTAACTATCAGTAACACATTACTTGTTCCTGCTACCGGAAAAGGGCTAAGCAATGGAGCAATTTCTATTACTGCTCAAGGAGGTAACGGCAGCTATACCTATCAATGGTTTAGGAGTGATAATTCCAACCTTAATCAAATTACAAATACTGCCGGAAGTTTATCTGCCGGAAAATATTATGTAATTATTACCGATGCAAAAGGCTGCAGCCTTACTTCTCCAATATTAGAAGTAACAGAGCCTCCGCTTTTAGAAACCAGTATTGCAGTTCAAAGCCTTATTTCATGTAACGGTAATAAAAACGGAAGCCTTAAACCAACCACTGCAGGCGGATTTTTACTGCCTGGGGACACTTATACATATCAATGGTTTGAAAATGGCAATCCAACAGCCCTTGGATCTGGTACTATTTTAAACACTATAGGCAAAGGTTCTTACTATGTAGTTGTTACCGATTCAAACGGCAATCAGGCTACAAGTCAAATTTTAGTAGTAACTGAACCAGCAATCCTAACCAATGTGCTGACATCAGATTATGTACTTTGCGGAGATTTTAATGACTGGACGATAAACGCAGCACCTTCCGGAGGAACACAGCCTTATAATTATTCATGGAATACAGGAGCCACCACAGCCAGCATACAAAATGTCCCTCCCGGCAATTATTCTGTTCAGGTAACAGACAGCCATGGATGTACGATTATAAAAACCATTACACTGACTGCGCCTGCCCATCTGGATGCGACAGAAAACATCAAAATACCAACCTGCTATAACGGTAATGATGCTACAATAGTGGTAACACCCGTAGCCGGAATTGCCCCATATACCTTTTCATGGAATACCGGAGAAATGACCAATACGCTAAGCAACGCCTCAGCCGGAGACTATTCAGTAGCTATAACAGATTCTAAAGGCTGTGTTATTTCCAGAACCTATACCATTGTAGACCCTCCCAAAGACGTCATAAATCTGGGTGAAGATGTAACCTTGTGCTTTGATCAGACCTTGACTATTAATGCTACAATAGACGATGACAAGGCAACCTATTCATGGAAGTCAGATAAGGGTTTTTCCAGCAATAAAGCAATGATTACGGTTTCTGAGCCTGCCAATTATACAGTAACTGTAACCAATAAACTAGGTTGCGAAGCTACAGACACGGTTCAGATATTAAGTCAAAATACGGCTATAAGTGCTGAATTTGCATTATCAACCCAGGTATTTAGAAACGAGAAAATTATCATTGTGGATATTAGCAATCCTGCCCCAGATGAAATCGAATGGGTTTTGCCTGCGAACGCAAATATTGTAACTAAAAACAAGGATTACGCTGAAATCAGTTTTAGCGAAATTGGAGAGTATGACATTACCTTAAATACCAAAAAGGGAAATTGTACTGCTTTTCAAACCAAACAAATTCTGGTTACTGAAGGTGAATACGTAGAAGATCCGGATGAGACTATCACTGAGAAAAAATTTGACCTGAAGATTTATCCAAATCCATCACAAGGAGTATTCACCGTTGATATAACACTTGATAAAATTATGCCTGCCCATGTGAAGGTTTACAACTTAAACAACAACCTGCTTATTGATTCCAAAACAGAAGACGGGAAAGATAATTATCTGTTCAGTTTTAATTTAGGCGGACTTCCTCCGGGACTTTATTTTGTACTGTTTGAATCACAACAAGGAAGTAAATTGAGAAAAATCATCATTCAATAAACTTTAATATATCAAATACAGAACATCAATTTAAATAATAATGAGAATTCAGACAGCGAAATAACCTTCGAATATTTGATTATCATAGCATATAACGAATGATTTTAAAGAAACTATTATTTAACACAACCCTGCTTTTTATAAGTGCATTTGGTTTTTCACAAAACTTTAATGTGCAGGAATTAGGCAAAGCCAAATTAGTCAATGTAAGCGGAGGTGCCTCTGCCAATACGGTTTTCTATTCAGGAAACGCCCCAAGGGAGCCTTTCAGCTATTTCCTGAACGGAAATATCAATATCAATGTCGCTGGGTTATACAACTTACCTTTTTCATTTTCATACACCAATCAAAAACTGGGTTATGGGCAACCGGTACTCATGAACCGCTTAAGCATACATCCGTCCTACAAATGGATTACGGGGCATATTGGGGATGTGAGCATGACTTTTTCGCCTTACACCCTGAGCGGCCATCAATTCTCAGGAGTTGGTGTTGATCTTACTCCACAAGGCAACTTTAAAATTAGTGCCATGTACGGACGATTATTAAAAAGCAGCGAATATAACAGCACATATCCGGATATTATTCCAACTTATAAAAGAATAGGATATGGCTTTAAAACGTCCTACGCTTTTGAAAAAGTAAACCTGGGTATTACCTTCTTTAAAGCCAAAGACGAAGCAAATTCATTATCAGCACCGGTTCCTTTTGAACTGGGCATAGCGCCAAAAGACAATGCTTCCATCAGTATTGAATCTTCTTTTAAAGTCCTTAAAAAACTACAGGTTTTTGCTGAGTATGCCAACAGCAGCATTACTGAAGACCTGCGCGCTGAAGGCAGTGGCAAAGGAAGCAGCCTTTCTTCGTTCTTCTTAAATAAAAACAGCACTACCACCAGTTATGATGCGTTTAAAGGCCAATTGACCTATCCTGCCGGAAAAGGAACCCTTGGACTGGGTTATGAAAGAATTGATCCTAATTACAGAACGCTTGGAGGCTATTATTTTAATAATGATTTGGAAAACATCACTATTAATGCCACACAAAATATATTAAAAGACAAGGTTTCATTAGCCTTAAACCTGGGGCTTCAAAAAGATAATCTGGATAAACAAAAACAAAGTCAGATGAAACGCCTCGTATCTTCTGTCAATGCTGATTTCAGACCTAATGAAAAGTTAAACCTGAGTTTAAATTACTCCAATTTTCAGTCCTACACCAATAGCCGAAACCAGTTTGACTACATCAATCAGGTTTCTGACTATGACTATCTGGACACCTTAAATTTCAGACAGGTCAGCCAGAATGCAGCCCTAAACATCAATTATTTATTGAAAAATGACAAACATTTAAAAAAAGCCATCAGTGCTAATTTTTCTATGCAGGACGCCGTCAACCAGCAACAAGGCAGAACAATTGAGGGAGGTGCTTCAACTTATTACAATTCCGGCATTGCCTATACTGTCGGTTATCCCGAAAAGGACCTGAACTTTACCGGATCCTTGAATAATACTTACGGAAAAACGGATTCCGGAAAAAATCTAATTATCGGGCCTACCATTGGAGCCTCAAAGCTCTTTTTTGAGAAGAAGCTCACGACCAATGCTTCTACGAGTTACAACACCAGTTATAACAATGGCGAGAAGCAAAACGATATTATTAATTTCAGGCTGAACGGATCTTATATCTATCTTCAGAACCACAATTTTAATATGGGCGTAATTGCCTTATTCAGCAATTCTTCTACGCAAAAGAACAATGACCTGACCGCTACCCTTGCTTATACCTATTCGTTTGATAAAATTAAAATGCGACCGAAAAGAGAACCATTACTGGAAAACACAGAAAAAGCACTCAGCGAACCGGCTTTGAAAATCAATTTTAAAAATGAACTATTCGAAGGGACACGCGAGCAGATTATAGCGCAGCTGAAAGAGAGACAACTTTTATTACACCCTTTGCCTACAGCAGAAAAAGACCATTTAGATCATTTAATAACACTTGCCTCGCTTACTCCTGATGACAAGGAATTAAAAGAGAAAGTACTGGATTATCTGGAAGCTTATGCCACAGAAAAAGAAACTTTAGAAACATACAACAGCTATTTTGCTGAAGCCTCCCAAAAGCTCGAAAAAGAAATGAACCAAAAAGATGAAGGCCTTGAGAATGCTTATGCAGCAGCACTCGGACGAGTAAACAGTCATCCGATGCAAGGTGTAAATGAATCTGATGCTTCTAATAAAACCAGTTATAACTCCTATCTGAAACTTGTCGAAAGAAGCAACAACAGCCGCAACCAGTTAAAAAACCACCGATGGATGCTGCGTGAAATAGCTGAAGCGGCCAAAATACCCGCGAAGGACATCCAGCAAAACGAAAATGTCGCGATGTTCACCACGCAAGAGATTGAAACCGTTTTTAAATTAATAAAAGCTAAGAAAAATGCAGACGATATAGTGAATACCATCGAAATCAAAATGATTCCGTTTTATCATGACCTGGCTGTTAAAAATGCTGTAAATGACGAAGTCGATTTAAAATATATTCAAAAATAAAGCAGACCAAAGATACTAAACCAACAAAATAATGGATAAAACTTACTTACCCAAAATGCTAAAAAAACTACACCTGTATTTATTGCTATTGAGTTCCCTGATTGGATTTGGCAGCTATGCCCAGACGTATCCCATATCGATATCGACGCAAATCAAACAGCCCTCGCCTATTTATCTGAGCCATTACGCAGATCCTACAACCATTAACAGCCCGATAAAAATACAGCTGGTGTTAAACGATTTGACGATCTCAAACCGACAGGTAAGACTGAAATTTTATTTTCAGGGCAACGGCATTTCTTTTACAACTAATGATTTTGTGGCAGGTGCGCGTCCGTTGTACCTGGAAGGAGGGATTCCGTTACAGTTAACGAATGTTGATCTGGCACCTTATTTTGAATATCAGAACCTGCTGGGCCTTAACCCAAATCAATATGCACAGCCTTTACCCGAAGGACTTTACAATATTTATGTAGAAGTATATGATTTTGCCACAGGAAAAAAACTGTCTAATAAAACCGGCACCAATACTATTATTTTTCAGAATGACCCGCCTTTTTTAAACCTGCCTTTGAATAATGCTTCGATCATGCAGCAAAATATTCAAAACATTGTTTTTAGCTGGACACCACGAAGCATCAATGTAAGTAATGTAGAATATGAGTTTTCATTAGTAGAAATCTGGGATAAATATACCCCAATACAAAATGCATTTGCATATTCTCCCCCTTTATTCACTACAACTACAAGAAATACTACACTACAATATGGCATAAACGAACCTCAGCTACTACCCGGTAAAAAGTATGCCTGGCGCATCAAGGCAAAAGCTATTTTTGGTGCCGAAGAAATAGGGGTTTTTAAAAATAACGGATACAGCGAAATTTTTTCTTTCGATTATGAAACCTATTGTACTGCGCCGCTTGCCATAACAACCTCTGGCGTTAGTGAAAATCAGGCCAAAATAAGCTGGAGTGGCAACATCAATAATTATGAGTATCAGGTAAATTACCGTGAAAAAAATGCGGATTCCGAATGGTACAAACTCGTTACACCTAGAGAAACTTTAACCCTTAGTAATCTAAAACCTAATGCTACCTACGAATATACTGTAGGGGCTTCGTGCGAAGTTGGCAAATACACCCATAGTACGATTTATGAATTTACAACCATTGCCAAGGACGAAATTGCTTTTGCAGGTTGCGGTATAGAACCAGACCCTAAGGATCTTGCCAACAAAAACCCGCTGCCGGAGCTTTTCCCTAATGATGTGGTTACCGCGGGCGATTTTCCTATTGTAGTACTTCATAGCACAGGAAGCAACGGGACTTTTACCGGAGATGGTTATGTAACACTTCCATTCCTGGAGAAATTCAGAAAACTGATTGATGCAGCCGATGCGCTTGGTGGAGAAAAAATCAATATTGGGCAATTCTCCCGTATCCGCATCACTTTTGACAATATTGGTATTAATACCGATTTTAAATTGATTTCGGGTGAGATTGTTGCGAGCTATGATGAAGGTAACTGGGACAAAATGCTGGATATAGATAAATTGGCTGATGATATAGTTGATGAATATGATCCTATTATGGAATCTATTTTTGGACCAAAACCAACAAAAGAAGAGACAGATACTGAAACAAAAGAAGAAGAAAACACTGATCCTGTTAATTCGACGCCTCCTTCTGATACTCCAATTGAATACAATCCTATTACTGATGTAGTAGTAGACGAACTAGAACCTAATCCACCGCCTATAAAAAAGATTAATCCTGTAAATAATGAGACCGAAGAACCTCCAACTACTCCAAATAAGGGAGAGGTGACAGAAAATGGTTATTACATAGAATACAAGGAACAAAAATATTATAATAATGGTAAAATTAAGATACCATTCAATCGCAATTTATTAGCCCACAATATATTTAAAATGGGTAAATTAGAAAAAGATGTAAATGTAAAATATGAATTAACTTATGAAAGTGAGAAAGGTATATTAGCTCACAAAGTAGGAAACAATAGCTACCTGAATATAATTGAATCTAAAACTGAAGCTGATTTTGATTTTAGTTATACTAGCGCTTTAAATTATAAATTAAAATCAACTGCGGAAATAAATAAATCACCAAGTTTATCTAATGAAATTAATCTAATAGTAAAACCATTTAATCTGACAAACCTAAAAGCAATTGCTTTAGATAAAAAAAATAGATTTGCAAATGCAGGTCAAACATTGTATTATGTAAATACAGGAGAAAAAGAAAGCAAGAATACAAAAATCGAAGCCGTTTTAAGTCAAACGGATCCTGATAAAATTCCAAAAAATATTATAAAATGGAAAATTAACGATATAGATGATGAGCACCTTGATGGAAAAACAACATTTAACATTCTTCTTTCAGATAAGAACAAAGTAAAAAGCTCTACGTACACAAATACTACTGGTTACCCAACTTTAATGAGTGAAAACGTTACTGTTAAATGGGTAGATGAGAATCAAACAACCTCTAAATTTACTATTGGTACAAGTTCAATACCTTTTTTAGAAAAAGCATTAAAATTAACTAAATTAGGAGAAAAAATTGGTAAAACTCTGGAACAGATACCATTCATAAAAAAAATGAATAGAAATGAGCGTTTACAATCAGGAATAGGTTTTTCCTTTGATGTTATTCCATTCTCTCAAACGTTAAAAAATGTTGAAGACACAAACAGTAGATTGTATTTTTCCGAAAGAACAATATCAGGTGGTGTTGAATTAGCCTTAGAGGGTTCTACAAGATTTACCATTTGGGGGATACCTTATGACAAAATCCCGTTTATTCCAGATTGGGCAATAGAAAAAGCAAAAAAAATTGTTAAAGCTGAAGTTTATGTAGTTGGAAAAGCAAAAGCTGGGGGTGAAATGAAAATGGAATATGTACAAAAAAAATATGTTGAACAAAACAACTGGAAAGAGGTTTCAAAAAAAGTAAATCCCGCAAAAATAGCATTCAACTTAGAATTTGGAGCTGGTGCAGAAATTAAACTTTTAGAAGACAGTGACTATTTCTCTGTTGGGGGCGACGCCAGTGGAATAGCAAAAGCTGAGCTTATAACCTTAAACTGGATTAACGATGACTTTGTAGTTAAGCCGCTGCAAGACGGAATCTGGATAGATCTTACTGCGGGCATGTATATTAGAGTTAGTGGAGTAAAATATGAAACAGCCCCACTTTATAAAAAAATACAAATCATAGAACCTCCTAAATAATAAAAATGAAAAAAATATTGTGTTACATCCTATTAGTTTTTTCTATTGGTTCATTTGTCTCTGAATCAATGCATGGGTTTATGAATCTTAAATTGATTTATTATAACTTAAATCCGGACAAATACTATGAAAAAGATAAATTATATATTTATAAAAAAGAAGAAAACAATTCTACAAGTTCTAGTGGATCAAATTCATGGTATTATGGTACTCTAGAAAAACAAAAAACAAAAGATAATATCTATTATAGTAGATCCTATTTGAAACAAAATACATTATCTGATTCTAAAGGCGAATATTTAAAAGTATGGTACTGTAAAAAAGTACAAAAAATGATTCTAAGAGAAGACGATAAATTGAGCCCAGAAATTTATTTTAGCGGTATAATTATCTATGCTTTAATCATAATGATAATTCCGTGCTTAATCACAATAACAAAAAAAAGTAAAAATGAAAACTAAATTTTCAATAGTCTTATTATTTGCGATAACCATTCAATTATTTTCACAAAACCAAAATGAAGGCTACATTGTTGAGGATGATAAAAATATCATTGTAGAAATTTCAAATTATAGTGTTCCATTAAAAATTAATAGGGTAAGTTCTCAAGATCAGATTAATTATTCGAGTATTGATGGATTACTTCAATCTTTTTTCTCCGCAACAGATGAAAAATGGGCTCTAGATGAATATCTTAACAAAAACATAAAGTTGACCAGAGATGCTGAACACTTTGAGGCAACAAAAAAACTTAGCGCCCAAAATTACATTCAAAAAGAGTTAGTTTATGAATTCAATTATTCAAATCATAAAATGGCATATGTAAAATATTCATTCATTGCTGATAAAGTACCTTTTCCCATTATTGGAGTTATGTCTCTGGAGAATATAAATAACAGATGGTACATCAATAATTTACTAAATCAAGGTGCTATATTTTCGATTATCTCCAGAACAGATCCAAATTTCTTAATAGATTTATTCTCGGGAAAATCAAATAATAATGAATACAATGAGTTAATCAAAAGTTCTAAAAACAAATCAGGTATAGTTAGCATTTCACTCTTTTATAAAAAAATACAAGAACTGCATGATAATAACTCAGTATTATACAAAAAGCTAACTGATCAACGATTAATAATCGAAAACAAGGAATTTAGAAATGCAGAAATAAATTCAAAACCCTTACTATACAAATTTACGATCTCCCAACCTTTTCTTTATGACAATGTACAATTATACGAATATAAAGATTCTGAAAAAGGGATAACGAGAACAGACAAACGTTTCGAAAAATTTGCTCAGCTTGCGGAAGCATTAATAATTGACAATACGCCAGTAAACTTTGTTTCCAAGCTAAAAATTACTTTTCAAAATGAAGATTACTTTTTAATTAAATATGAAAAAGAGCAAAAAAGACTAATTTCACTTATTAAAAACAATAATGGTAATTTTTTAACTATTGAGTCTGATGATTTTAAAAATATTACTGAATTATTATTAATTACCAAAACATCTTTTTTACAAAAAATACTATCTGATAATTATTTACCAAGTAAAAAATATATAGCTGGTAGTGATGGAGGTATTAATATTACTTCGGCACTAGAGTATATTAAATCAAACAAAAAATTATTGTCTAATGATTTAGAAAAATAAATTGAATACTCCTAACAACTTAGAAAATAAAAAAATGAGTTCGTCTATAACATCGAAAGCTCTGGAAACCCCGCTCCACGAAGTGTTCTCATAAAAAAACTAAACCTCCCGCTCTACGAAGTGTTCTTATGAAAAGCTGCGCAAATGTCTCTGACTTTGCGCAATTTTTTTTAAATGCTATTATAATCCTAAACCTCTCAAAAGTCTCCCGACTTTTTACGAAACGTTTTTAAACGGCAATAAACACAAATACATTATATTTATAAAAAAACTTAAATGAAAGAAGGATATGTAATTCGTGACCAAACCTTGCCACATTTTATAATTACTACGGTCGTAGACTGGATTGATGTTTTTACAAGGCAGACTTACAGAGATATCGTAATTGAAAGTTTAGATTATTGTATCAGAAAGGAATGATGTTGTACTGTTATGTAATTATTAGTAAACATATTCACTTGATCATAGAATCAGAAGAAGGAAAAAATATCCGATTTAATTAGAGATTTTAAAAAATTTACAGCAAAATCTATTTTAGAAAAAACACAAAACAGTCCCGAAAGCAGAAGAGAAGCCTTACGAAGTGGTTCAACGAAGCCAATGGATGTTGAAACGTTTTACATTAGCCACCCAAAGCCATAGTAGAAATAAAGAATACCAATTTTACTTCGTCAGTTCGCCTTGCAGGCTCAGGTGGCAATACGGAAATCATGCAGAAGAAATTTATTCAAATGAATTTATGTGGTCTAAATTAGATTATATACATTTAAATCCGGTTAGGTCAGGTCTTGTATCAAAAGTATCAGATTATATTTGTTCAAGTGCAGGCAATTACGTTGATAGTTCAGTATTATTAACTGTTGAAAAAAGCAGACAATCCTGTTATTGATGTTTTAAATTTTAAATCATTTACAAGATATATCTACATTGATTTAGTTTAAAAGTCGGAGACTTTTGACAAGTTTTCGTTTCTAACAAATTTTAAAATGGCGCAAAGTCAGAGACATTTGCGCAGCGTGACAAAAGAACACTTCGGGGAGCGGGTTCAGATAAATGATATTAGAAGTAAGATAAATTTAAAAATAGGTCATGTAATAGAAAATTTAGATTTAAATTCAGCAGGAACAAAGTTTACTGGATGTCATAGTGAAATTTCATTACATAATTATACGACAAGTAATCCTACAAATCGATATGAATTTAGAGATATTGTTTATGACATCAATTCTGGTGTA
>CBFGNY010000150.1:0-11875 GCA_965650235.1 uncultured Flavobacterium sp.
TTTTACATTTGTCTCAATACCTGCAGTTAATTCAACATCATGAATTTCTGCAAAAACCTTATTATAAGTTAAGTAGTTAGACAAATTCCAATTAAAATATTGATCTCTGCCTCTGGTCAAGGTATTGGTATTTAAACTTTTTGTATCGTAACCTGATGCTACACGAGTAGGATCTGCCGCTAGCCATAATGCTAAATTATCAACATAATTATATTGTTTATAAGTATAAAATTCTCCATTAAATTGTGATGTAAATTTTAATGATTTTACAATTTCATAATCTAATTTTAGACCTCCCTGCAAGATCACACTATTCTGCTGTTCATTTGTATAATCTAACTGAGATACAGCGTTACCAACATTGTTAAAAGATGCTCCGGTTTGGGCTACTACTCCATTCGAAACAAACGGCACACCATACTTTCCATTCTCATAACGCACGGGAACTAATGGAGACTGTCTGTAAGCATTGGTAAAAGCGCTCAAAGGCACTGGCCTGCTTTTTATTGTACTGACACTAAAATTTTGTGCAACAGTAAGTTTATCTGAAATCTTAAATTCATTATTACTTCTGAGAGTGGTTCGTCCATAATTAGATCCGTTTAAAATTCCTTTTTCTTCGTAATTACCGGCACTAAAAAAATATTTTACATTTTCTGAAGATCCCGAGATAGAGATATTGTTTTGGGTATACGATCCGGTTCTGGTAATTTCATCAAACCAGTTGGTGTCATAAGGCTGATTGGCAGAAAATCTTCCTTGTGGAAAATCGTTGATATAAGCTGCATTGCTATAACGAACAAATTCGTCGCTATTCGCCATTTTTACTTTTTTCAATGGACTCCTGAAACCTGCAAAACTTTCAACATCTACAGTAAGCTTACCTTTTCCGGATTTTGTTGTAATCATAATTACACCATTTGCCCCTCTTGTTCCATAAATAGCTAAGGAAGAAGCATCTTTTAGAATTTCATAAGATGTAATATCATTGGTGTTGATGTTATTGATATTATCAGTTGGCATACCATCCACAACATATAAAGGATTTCTTCCTCCTAATGCAGTACCGGCTCCCCTGATTACAACTGAAGGCGTACTTCCAGGTGCATCAGAAGTAGATACCTGTACACCGGCCGCTTTACCTTGTATGGCCTGTGACGCATTAATTACTTTCATTTTAGTAATTTCCTCAGATTTAAGAGAGGTTACAGCAGAAGTATTATCAATTTTTTTTCTAGTTCCGTATCCAATAACAATTACCTCTTTTAAAGCAGTATCTGCAGATTCCTTTAAAGTAACGTTCATTAGTTCTGAAGAAGCTGGCAAAGAAACAGCATCAAAACCTAACATTGAAATTTTTAGTGTTTCACCAACCTGGGCATTAATGGTGAAATTTCCATCAAAATCAGTTTCTGCAGACGTTTTGGATTCAGAAGCAGCAACTATTGCTCCAGGAACTCCCATACCACTGCTATCTGTTACTTTTCCTTTTATTGCCTGACCAGACATATAAGCCGGCAGAAGCAACAGGGCTAAAAAGCTAAAAATAAAATTTTTCATACAGTTTTAATCGTTTAAGTTAGTAGAGCCAAATTAAACAATTACAACGTTGTAGTACATCAATTGTCTCTACTACACAGCCACATCACTACATCATAAAAACATGTTAAATAATTAAAAATCAATAATTTAAATCATAATATAATTTAATTAACACGGCGTTATGATGTAGTAATGATGTATTACAATACACTAAAAAAGATGTAAATAAAATAATACATGTGTAAAAAATCAATAGCAATTTTATAAACTTAATAAAAATCTGGAAAGATTTTCTTCCTGAGAAAGATTCAGCTTCTTTCTAAGACGATATCGATGAAGTTCAACTCCCCTGAATGAGATATTCATCAAAGGGGCAATCTCTTTAGATGACAGGTTCATTTTAAGATAAACACAGAGTTTGATATCCTTTGGGGTAAGGTTTGGAAATTTTTTAGAGAGTTTAATGATGAATTCATTGTGAATTTGATTCAGATTGGTTTCAAAGGTTTCCCATTCGTGTTTATTGACTTCATTTATCTTAATTGCTTTTTTAATTTCACTCTTCAGTTTATTAAAATTTTCTTCAGAATCTAGAATACGCTGAATATTTTCAATCATTTCGCTCTGTTTGGCAATAGACAATGATTTTCCGGCAACTTCAGATGATTTGGTTTGAAGTTCAAGTTCTAAAATATGTTTTTCGTATTCCTGAATATTTAATTCGTTTTCTGCTTTTAACTCCATCTCCAGAATTTCTCTCTGGTGTTTTTGTTCTTCTTCCTGCAACTTTAATTTTTGGATATAACGCAATTTATTCCATTTATAATACAAGAATAATACTATTCCTATTAACACAATATATAACAAAATCATCCACACTGAAAAAAACCACGGCTGTGCAACAGTAAAATCAAAACCCGAAACTTTATCAAAATTGGCACCATCGTGTTTATAAATTACAATAGAATGGAAACCACTACTTAAATTGTTTAATAAAATAAGCCCATCTGAAATTGTGGTAAAACTTTTGTTTTCATCAAGCTTATAAAACAAATTTGGTCTGTTTGCTCCATAAATGCCTGATATGATATTAATTTTTAATTCGGTATTGTATTTTATTTTTGAGTCTTTCTTAATTAAATTGTCATTATTAAAAGCCTCGATCTTTATTTCACTATCCTGTTTCTTTTCATAGTTTAACTGAAGAGAGATAAATCCATCATCAAGATTTAATAAATAATTGTTTTGAGTTTTAAAAATTCTCAAATTATCATTAATCAGCTTTCCTTTATAATATTTTTCCTGAATGATATTCCATACAAATCTATTTCCCACTGCATAAATATGATATAAGATCCCATCCTGAAGTACCATAAAATGATTTTCATCAATTGTAACAACATCAGTTATGTTTTTAAAATTGGAATTAAACAATTCATTTTCTTCAAGTTTATTAGTAATTGAATTATAGGTATACCATGAATTATTGATCAGAAAAAGAATTTCTTTCCTAAATTCAAAAATCTTCACCCCAAAATCATTTTTTATTTTACTTTGTTGCGTAATATTCTCCACTTTTTGTGTTTCATAATTATCATTGTAGACAACACGATACAAACCACGATAATTATCGGCAGCAAAAATTTCATTCTTTTTATTTTGAGCTACATATTTTATAGGCTTTAGAATATCCTTGATCAATTTATATTCGCTTAATTTTGAAATATCATCATAAACCAAAATCCCGCTATAAGTAGATTGGAAAAAAGTGTTGTTAATACTGCTTTTTGATAAATTCCAGCCACCACTTACATTATTTGTTTTAACTAATGAACCATTCTCGTAGCAAAAAGTTCCATCATTATGCCCAATGATATATTTAGTATCCGCTTTGGTAATATTCCAGGCCTGTCCCTGTGTGTTGGGTATCATCTTGATTTTACCAGAATCAAATTCAAAAACACCGTGATTAGAAGCAATTAAATATCCCTTCTTGGTAGTCGCAACTGAATAAACAGATCCTAAAATCCCCGAATTATCATAAAAAATGGATATGGGAGAATTTACTTCTACATGAGCAATACCATTATCCAGACCCAGCCACAAATCATTTTCTTTATCAAAACCAATACTTAAAATCGAATTGTTCATCAAAACATTGTTTCGATCAATATTTTTGTGGCTATCCGTTTTAAAATCATAAATATAAACTCCCTTGTTTCCTGTACCCAATACTAATTTATTATTTTTAATAAATTTGGCTACATTAATTGTCGCTGCCTTTAGTATTTCATTTAATGGATTTTTCCACGGTTTTAAACCTTCATTTTCAACAATAAAAATGCCTTTTTTCTGTGTAAAAATATAGGTCTTATCCTGATACTTTTCCATAGCATGCACCACACAATTTTTTAAGACATCCCATCCTTTTGGATTAACGATTCGGGTGCCGTTCATCTTAAAGACACCTTTCGCTACTGAAGCGACATACACGTCCTGATCTACTACAAAACAGTATGATATTAAAAATGGAAATCTGATTTTTTGTATGTGTTTTCCATTATAAATAAAAACATCATTAAAAGATTGAAAATAGATGGATCCGTTGAATCTGAAAATTTTCCAGATTTCTTCATTATCCTTTTCGTCAAATAGTCGAAGGTTTTTGGAAATGGACACATAATGCATTTTGCCTTCTTTTCTATACCAATAGCCAAATTCTTTATAAGAACCAGAGTAAATTTTATCTCCTTCAACCATAATGGAACGGATAATGGTCTTATTAGGAAGTGTATATTTTTCCCAAACTACCCCATCATATCGCAGCAAATAGTGGTTATTGGCAAAATACATGGCATTGTCATTTCCCTGGGCAACATTCCAAATTTGGTTATCGCCCTGATAATCTGATTTACTATAATTTTCAACAAATGGAAGTAACTCTTGTGCCTGAATTTGAGAAGCGATGAAAATAAAGAAAAGTAATTTTAGGAGTATCGATTTCAAAATATTCGGATTTAAACTCAAATATACTGACAAATATTTAAATTTTGAACATAAAAACTCCCTCTATTGAAGGAGTCATTATATTTTTAAAATTGGTGATTTTTAACTATTCAATTGCAAAATCAAAGTCAATAGTGCAATTATCATACATAAAGGAGCATAATATTTTGTATCGTTAATAGCAAATTTGGTGTTTTTTACTTTTTTGAAAAATCCCAGATAATTAAATTCCCCAATCGTCCTTAGAATAAATATTCCTGTCAAAATCCACAAGCCATTTTTATTAAGCCACAGAGGAAGCTGAACAGCAATATAACCTGCTTTTATCAGGTAAAAGGCAGCAAATGATAATAATCCTATTGCCACAATCAATGTAGCTAAAATGCTGGGCGGACGCATCGGACTTCCGTCAGTTTTTGATGGATAAACACCTTCTGTTCCCCATTTTCCTCCAAAAGCCCAATAAAAATGAATTGATGAGAGAAAAAGAAAAATTAAGACCAATAATAAAGTAACAATAATCATAGATGACACTTAAACTTTAAAATTAATTTTCCAATAATTGATAAACCTGTTTTGCAATTTCATATTCCTCATCTGTTGGAACGACTAAAACCTTTGCTTTTGAATTTAGTTTACTGATTTCCCTGATTTCCTTAGAACGGATTTGATTTTTTTCTTCGTCGATTTCTATTCCGAAATAATCCATGTCTGTACAAACCAATTTTCGCATATAAGATGAATTTTCACCAATACCTGCCGTAAAGATGATAGCATCCAAACCGTTTAAAGCTGCTGCGTAAGCTCCTATGGTTTTTCTGATTCTGTAAGCATTCATCAATAATGCCAATTGACAATCTTTATTCCCTTTTTCCGCTTCTGATTCGATATCACGTAAATCACTGTAACCTGTCAGCCCAAGCATTCCGCTTTGTTTTAGTAAAATAGCATTGACTTCATCAGCTGTATATCCAAGATTTTTTATCAGGTAAAAAATTACCGATTGATCGATATCGCCTGCTCTTGTTCCCATTATTAAACCGTTTGCCGGTGAAAACCCCATTGTTGTATCGATACTTTTTCCATCTTTTATAGCGCTCATGCTACAGCCATTTCCTAAGTGAATCGTTATTATTTTCGAATTACTCTCTAAATAATCAATCGCTTTTTCAGAAACATATTTATGGCTTGTTCCATGAAAACCATAAACACGTACTTTATTTTCAGTTAAAAGATAATTTGGAATTGCATATTTATAAGCTTCAACCGGAATTGTCTGATGAAAAGCAGTGTCAAAAACAGCTACTTGTTTGGCTGATGAAAAGATTTCTTCGGCAACATTTATTCCAACCAAATGAGCTGGATTGTGTAATGGTGCCAATTCAGAAAGTTCTTTGATTTTTTCTTTTACCTCATTAGTTATAATCGTTGTATCCGAAAAATAACTTCCTCCATGTACCACACGATGCCCAACAGCTGAAATCTCAGAAGTCGATTTAATCACTCCTTTTTCTGCATCCAAAAGCATTTCGGCTACTTTTTGCAAACCAACTTTGTGTGTTGGAATCGATACAATTTCTTCTATTGCATTTTCTGCGGTTTTAAAAGTAATGTTAGAAGTTTCAAGTCCAATTCTGTCAATCATACCCGAACAAATTACTTTGTTTTCCGGCATAATCATGAGTTGATATTTAATTGAGGAACTTCCTGAGTTTATTATTAGTATTTTCATTTTTTTAAGTTTCTGAGGTAATGAGTCTCTAAGGTTCTAAGTTTTTTACTGAAATGCTTAATCTTAATTTATTTTATATAGAATGAGAATTGAACACGAATAAAACGGATTTGTTAAGGTAAACTATGTCACAAATTTTTAATTTTTAATTCCAGATTTTTAATTGACTACAGTCCTTGTGCCTGAATCGCCGTAATAACCACTGTATTGATAATATCATCAACCGTACAGCCACGACTTAAATCGTTAACAGGTTTATTTAATCCCTGCAGCATTGGTCCTATTGCCAGGGCTCCTGTTTCTCTCTGAACTGCTTTATAGGTATTATTTCCTGTATTCAAATCCGGAAAAATAAGTACACTCGCCTGCCCCGCCACTTCTGAGTCCGGCATTTTGCTTTTTCCAACAGCACGGTCAACCGCCGCATCATACTGAATTGGTCCTTCTATCCTTAAATCCGGACGTTTTATTTTTACTATTTCTGTCGCAGCCCTTACCTTTTCTACCTCATCCCCTTTCCCGGATGAGCCGGAAGAATAGGAAAGCATTGCGATTTTGGGTTCAATTCCGAAAGCGGAACTTGAATCTGCTGATGAAATTGCGATTTCTGCCAACTGTTCAGCTGTTGGATTCGGATTGATAGCACAATCACCAAAAACAGAAACTCGATCTTCCAGACACATAAAAAACACAGAAGAAACTACAGATGAATTTGGTTTGGTTTTAATGAATTGCAATGCCGGTAATATTGTATGTTGTGTCGTATGTGCCGCTCCTGAAACCATTCCGTCTGCATGGCCTTTGTACACCATCATCGTACCGAAATACGAAACGTCTTCCATTAAATCCCTTGCCATTGTTATGCTTACATTTTTGGCTTTTCGAAGTTCATAATATGTATTGGCATAATCTTCATAAAATTCTGATTCAATAGGATTGATGATATTCACTTTCGAAAAATCAAACGAAATTCCTAGTTCTGTAACTTTATTTTCAATTTGCTTCTTATCACCAATGATGGAAATATCGACCACATCCATATCTAATAATCTTGAAGCAGCTGTAATGATTCGGTCATCATTCCCTTCCGGCAACACAATATGTTTGCGATACTGTTTGGCTCTTTTGACCATATTGTACTGAAACATTTTAGGTGTCATTCCCTCTGGCACAAAAGTGATTAATCTTTCAGATAATGCATCATTATCGACATATTTTTCGAATGTTGTAATTGAAGTTTCAATTTTGTGGAGGTTATTGGCGTAAATTTCAGATTTAATCGCACCAATCCTGTTGGTAATATGATACGTTCCTCCATCAACAGCAATAATCGGAACAATAGCAGAAAGTCCTTCAATCAATTTTAGAATGCTTTCTTCAGGAAGAATATTTCCTGTTAGAATAATCCCTGAAATTGTTGGATAATTAGCGGATTCATTAGCCTGGAGAGCACCTAAAATAATATCGGAACGATCGCCGGGAGTAATTACCAATGCATTATCATGCAAATGAACCAGATAATTGTGCAATTGCATGGCACCAACACTAAAATGACCAATTTCATTGTTCAGATAATTTTCCCCAAACAAAACTTTAGCATCAAGCTCATTCACAATTTCCTGCATAGTTGGATTGTTCAAGCTTGAAATTAGGGGGATCGTATTGACTAAAACATTCTCAGGTAAACTTTTCTGAAGGCTTTTGGTAACCAGTTCGATGTTTTCAGGCTGAACCTTGTTCGCAAAAACAGATAGTACTTCTACTTCTTTTATTTTAAAGGAATCATAGACTAAGTAAAGGCTGTCAACCAATTCATCTAACGTTTTGCCTACTCCTGAACCAATGATTATGGTTGGAATCCCGAGGTTTTTAGCAATTAAAACATTCAGGTCTAATTCGATTGAAGTTCCTTCGCCCGTGAAACTGGTTCCTTCTACCAAAACAAAGTCAAAACGCTCTTCGAGTTTTTTATATTTTTCAATAATCAAATCTAAAACCTCGCCTATTTTGCCTTTATTTTTCTTCTTTATTAATTTGCTCTTAGTGATGGCGTAAGCATCTTCAAATTGAATATCAAGGTTAAAATACGAAAGAACCGTTTCGATATGATTGTCTAATTCTCCATCGACAAAGTCTTCTACAATAGGCCTGAAATAGCCTACTTTAGCCGTTTTACCAATCAGAATACTCATCAATCCGAGTGTTATAATCGATTTTCCGCTGTTCTGGTCGCTTGTCGCAATATATATCGCTTTACTCATAATTTTATATTTTGAAACTAAATAATATATCCTAAATCGCAAATTTAAATACTAAAACCAGCGTCTTTTTTTGAAATAAATAATTAAGGCTATAACCAATAAAAACATGGTTCCCATAACAATAAAATAGCCATTTTTTTCGCGTAGTTCTGGCATATAGTCAAAGTTCATTCCGTAAACTCCAACAATAAATGTCAATGGAATAAATATAGCTGAAATGATCGTCAGGGTTTTCATAATCTCGTTCATTTTTCGGCTTTGTTCCGAGAAATAAAAGTTAGACGCACTTTCCAAAGAACTCATATCCGAATCAATTTGTTCTAAAAGTTCTAAGCTTTTTTGATGCAATCTGATGAAGAAATTAAACGTTTCCTTTTGGATCAAGCTGTTGGTGTCATCCTCTTTAATTGTTTTCAAATAATACAAGGAATCTCGTAGCGGAATGATAGAACGCTTTAAAAAATTAAAATTATCCCGGTGATTTTCAATCTTTTCAAGAATAATGGGATCCGCTCCTTTTTTGGTTAAATCAATGAGTTCTTCAATACTATCCTCTTCATCCTCAATGGTAATATAAAAGTTCTCCATTACGGCATCCAGCAGTAAGTACAGTAGATAATCTACCTTTTTTGTTCTTACAATTCCGGCATGTGTTCGAAGTCGCTCTCGTATGTGGGTAAAAAAATCGCTTCGTTTTTCCTGAAATGAAATTAATATTCCGTTTTTTACTATAAAACTAAGCTGCTCCACTTTAAGCCCATCAGAGTGTTCAGAAGGCAATAGTGATTTTATATTAAAAAATAAAATATCGGGTTGTTCCTGTAATTTAGTTCTTTTGGTAGTGTTTAAAATATCGGCCAGCAAAAAATCATCTAATTTAAAATGAGCCCCAATGGTTTTGATTAAATCAATATCCGTCAATCCATGAATATTGAGCCAGTTATTTTTTGAATAATCTATACAGGTATTTAAAGATTCAACGGTAAACTTTTCATATTCAACAACATCGTCATTGTCATATACAAAAAGCTGCATTTCTGATTCATGTTCTTTTTGTAATCCGGTATATTCTAATGTGACATGCTGGAGTTTACGGCCTTTCTTGTATTTTATCTTTCTCATTCAAAAAAATTTACAATAGTAATATTACGAAAAAGAATCCGAAAAGGAAATGACAATTGTCATTTTGTAATGACTTCAAAGCATAAAGAAACCGAGTATTACTGACTCGGTTTACTTTGGTATATATTTACAATGTATATTTTTTATCTCTAAAAGTTTGCCATACTTTTTAGCAAATTCAAGCTTTAAAATATTTGTTGCCTGACCAACTAAAGGATTTTTAGAACTCACAATAAACCCATGACGTTTATTCTTTGGTATTCGAATAAAATGATTTTCAAAATGCTCAATTGTACTGATAATTTGACTTAGGGCTTTTTTTATTTCTTTCCCTTTTAATTCCACAAAATAAAATTCATCATTCGAATGTCTGACAAATCCGAAATCACATTTTTCAACTTGTTGTGAAGGAATTAAGCAATTATCAATTCTAATTTTTGTAAAATCTTCATTTGAAACAACTTCAAATCTCTTTCCATTCTCACTCGCTACCTTACTTTTTGAACAACAATCTTGATTTGCTTCAATAAGTTCATCAAAACTATTGTGCATATCGTAATTCTGTTAGTTTATCAAACTCTTCTGAAATAATATCTGAAACACCATCAATTGCATTCGTATCAATACTACGGAATTCTTCATTTTTGATTGAATATACCTTCCCATCATTTCGTACTTCATATACCGAAATTTCATCGTAATCTATCCATTTATCTTCGGATACAATTGAATTTATTTCTTCTTTTAAATCAGGATGCTCATTGAAAGTATTTCTTGCAAGCATTAAAGTATCAAGAGATGAAAGAATATAAGGGCTGTGAGTTGTTATTACAATTTTGTGCTTACTATTACTTAGTTTTGATATTAGATAATCAATTATTTTTTTCTGCTTTATAGGAAATAAATTCAATTCTGGCTCTTCAACAATTAATCCTTTACTATAATTAAAAGAAACATTATTTGTTTTTATTTCATAATCAATTACAAGTAATAATGGAATTAAGGATTGAATTCCACTTGAAGCTTCACTTAACAACACCTTAATATCGTTAATAAAAACTTCATCCATACCATTATTATAAGCGTAATTTAAAGTAAAAGTTTCATAATTTGCTTCTTTTATTTCATTTCTTGCAACTTCATATTTTGCTGCAAAATCTTTATAACATTCAGGTAAAGCAACATTATTAGCTAATAATCCAGAAAGCGAATTTCCAACTAAAGAAAATAAAATTCTTTCAGCAGGTATATATGTTGAGTTCCTATTTCTTAAAAAATGATTTAAAGAAAACTTGAAAAAATTTTCTTTATCAAAATCTAAAAATTGTGAAAAAACAAATTCTTTTGTTACTCCTTCTAATTTATTTTTAACATCTTTAAGTTTATCTTGTTTTAGTTCAACATCCACTAAAACAATTTCGTCATCTATTAATTCACACAATATTACATTTTTATCATAATATATAATCTCTGAATTATTTGTATCGAAATTAATATTATATCTTTTTAATTCATTTTTAACGCTTAATCTAGAAGAATCCTCAGTTAATGATAATAATAAAAAACTATCCCGGAATATGGTTATCAACTTCGCCAAAACACTTTTACCTGTAGAAGTATCTCCAATAAAAACAACATATTTTGTCAAGTCTATTTCTGCTTCTTTTATTGGTCCAAAATTTTTAACTATTAACTTTTCCATTTCTTATTTTGTATTTCAATGTAAATATAAATAAAAAAACCGGGACATCTCTGACCCGGTTTTCATTATTATATCGTAGAGACGCACAGCAGTGCGTCTTCACAAAGCAAAATTATTTTACTTCTTCAAAAATAACAATACCTGATTACCAATACATTATAAAACAATGGTACAAATATGGAACAAATTAATATTTTATTTCACGAAACAACATATTTTTTAGCACGCACAACTTAAGAAGTAGTTTTGTAAGTACCTATCATTATAATGCCGTTCTGAGTGCAAATTCCCTGATTTCACTACCATAACTTTAGCCAATCTAAACATCAATATTAGAAATGTTTTAAAGGCCATAAATATCGATAATAGTGATTTATTATGTAGTACGCACAATTTGAGAAGTAGTATTGTTAGCAATCTACTATTACTAGGACCTTTCCGAGACAGTAATAATTTATGTTACCCATCCCTCTAAAAAAAGCAATTCGTCGAGCGTACACATATACGACA
>CBFGNY010000151.1:0-11763 GCA_965650235.1 uncultured Flavobacterium sp.
AAAGGAATGGGTATTGGCAATCATCGGGCCTATTTTATTCAGCATAATATCTTCTATCGGAATATATAATCTTCCGCTGGCAATCCAATCGGCGTAAAGTAACTTTTGTTTCCCGTAAAACGATTCGAAAGTATGATTGACACCAATTGTATTTCCTCTAAATTTAGAAAAATGTTGTTCTAATTGGGTTGGCTCTGTTTTGTTTAGAGTAGCATTCATTATGTTTATTTCTTTTAAACAGCTATTTTTTAAAATTTTTAATTCCGCTTTGCAGCCAGTTGTAATACTTATCAATATTAGGATTATAAGCCGACGGTTCTGTCAAATTAACACTGTTATGATCTGTAATTACATAAAATGGCTGTGCATTTGCCTTGTAGGTTTTAATCTGAAAATCGCTCCATTTATTGCCAATTGTCTTAATTTTTTTACCGGTAGTTTCGGAAATATATTGTTCACTTTCAGGAAGTTCTTTTTTATCATCCACATAAAGAGAAATCAGAACAACATTATTTTTCAAAACACCTAAAACTTTTGGATCAGACCAAACCAGTTCTTCCATTTTTCGGCAATTTACACAAGCATATCCTGTAAAGTCAAGTAAAACAGGCTTTCCTGCTTTTTTGGCAAACGCCATTCCTTTTTCATAATCATTAAAAGTGATAATATTCTGAGGGCCATATTCAGCACCTTCCGGCAAAGCTGACTTTGTTTCTCCTGAACTTTTAGAAGCTCCAAAACCGTCAGGTGATTCACTGTATTGCATTGGAGGAGGAAATCCGCTGATTAATTTTAACGGTGCTCCCCAAAGTCCCGGAATCAGATAAATGGTAAAAGTCAAAACGATTAAGCCAAAACTTAATCTTCCTACCGAAATATGATTAATTGGAGAATCATGAGGCAACGTGATTTTTCCGAATAAATAAAAGGCTAAAACCCCAAATACGGCAATCCAGATAGCAAGGAAAACTTCTCTTTCTAAAAAGTGCAATTGCAGAACCAAATCAGCATTGGATAAAAATTTGAAGGCCAAAGCCAATTCTAAAAACCCAAGAACCACTTTTACAGTATTCAGCCAGCCACCTGACTTTGGCAAGGCATTCAGCCAACCCGGAAAAGCAGCGAATAACGAAAAAGGGAGCGCAATAGCAATCGAGAACCCTAACATTCCCACAATGGGTGCAATTCCACCTTTCGAAGCCGCTTCAACCAATAACGTTCCTACAATGGGCCCTGTACACGAAAATGACACAATTGCAAGAGCCAAAGCCATAAAGAAAATCCCAATCAGTCCTCCCCTGTCTGCCTGCGAATCAACTTTGTTTGCCAATGCATTTGGCAGCATAATTTCGAAAGCCCCAAAAAAGGAACAGGCAAAAACAACCAGTAAAATAAAGAAAATGATATTGAACCAAACATTCGTTGAAAGCGCATTAAGTGAGTCGGCACCAAAAACAGCTGTTACAATCGATCCCAACAAAACATAAATAATTATAATTGAGAATCCATAAATCAGGGCGTTTCTGATTCCGGCTGCTTTCGTTTTACTTTGTTTGGTAAAATAACTTACCGTCATCGGAATCATCGGAAAAACACAAGGCGTTAACAAAGCCGCAAAACCTGATAAAAAGGCAATGACAAAAATGCTTAAAAACCCTCTTGGCTCACTTTTTTTAGCTGTATTAACAACCTCTTTTACTTCTTTTACAGCCACTTTCTTCGAATTAGGAATCTTAAATGACAATTCTTCTGAAGAGGGTGGCAAACAATTACTGTCATCGCAAACCATAAAATCAACCTCTGCTGCAATATTTACAATTTCATCTGAAGTGAATTTGATCTTTTGAGTAAAAATTGCTTTATCTTCGAAATATTTAATTTTCATGTCGAAGATTTTATCAACGGTTTCATGGCCTTTATCTTCGGTTGTTTTTCCGACTAACTCGAATTCCTTTGCTGTACTTTTAAACGTAAAAGCAGTTGGAGAAGGCCCGCCTTCTTCAATATATTGTCCGTATAAATGCCAGCCCGACTGTATTATGGCTTCAGCTTTCAGAATATATTCTTTATCGGATATTTTTTCTACAGAAGTACTCCATTTTACCGGATTGTACATTTGGGCAAACATACTTCCCGAAAGAAGCAACCATAATGCAATGAGGATATTTTTCATTTGTTTGATTTGATATTTTAAAAAAAAGAGCTGCTTGACAACAGCCCTTTTAAAAGTCTTTCATAGAAAATGGCTTACTAATTCAGATTCTAAAAATGAAATAATGAAAGACTGATTTTAGTGTTCCGTTTACAGGTTTTTAGTATTCAGTGCTAGTTGTGAAAGTTTAAAAATGAACATTGAAGACTACTTCATAGGATTACCATCTTTATCCAGTGAACCTGATTTTATGATAATCATTTTGTCTAACTGAATGTATTTTTTAATCGCATCGTTAACTTGTAGTAAAGTCACTTTCTCAATATCTTTTGGGTATTGTTCGATGTAATTTGGCTCTAAACCTCTTTCTACAAAACTCAAAATAGTTCTTGCCATACCGTTTGTGGTGGACATACCAACTTTAAAACTTCCAATTAAATTGGTCTTTTTGTTCTCTAATTCTGTTTGTGTGATACCATCATTTACCCATTTATTTACCTGCACCATTGTGGCATCCAGTCCTTTTTGAAATAAATTAGGATTGAAAGAAGCATTTACCATCCAATACCCTCCAGTAGTAATATTTCCTCCCATTCCGGAAGAAATACTATACGTTAAACCGTCATTATCACGAACAGTCTGCATCAAACGGCCAGCAAAACCGGCTCCTAATGTATAATTGGCGATATAAAACGGAATATAATCCGCATCTGCTCTTTTTAAACCGGTGTATTGCCCGATGTATAATTCCGCACTTGGTTTTTCTGCAATGGTAATCACTTCGGTTTTGGAACTTACTTTAGAGGCTTCTTCGAATTTTAAGGTTTCAGAAACACCACCATTCCAATTTTTAAATGATTTTTTTAAAGAAGCATTCAAATTAGCTCCTTCCGTATCTCCCACAATTACTAAATGCATGGATTGCGGACCAAAATATTTTTTATGAAAAACCTTAACCTCATCGAGAGTTGCATTTTTGATATTGGCCAAATCCTCTTCAACACTTAAACTGTAATTTGGATTTCCTTTTGGATAAATTGCCTGAGACAAAGCGATACCGCCTCTTTCGCCCGGATCATTTAAGTTTTGCTGTGTGTTTCCGGTGAACTGTTGTTTCAGGTTTTCGAATTCTTTAGCATCAAATAACGGGTTTCTTAACTCTTCTGCCAATAATGTAATAACCTGATCTAAATCTTTTTTCAGACATTTAAAACCAATATTTATTTTGGTTGTAGAAGCGTTTACATTCAGGTTCACACCTAATTTTTGCAATTTTTCAGAGAATTTAAACTTGTCGTTAAGCGTAGTTCCTTTTGACAACATTGACGCCGTTAAAGACGAAATCATCGGATTTTTAGTTTCATTTACAAAATTTCCTAACGAAATACTGGCAGCAACGGTTACGAAATCTTTAGCAGACGTTTTTACCGAAACCACATCTATTCCGGCTACTTTTTCTCTTTTGTATGCAGAAGTGCCTTTTTCGATTATACTTTCATCTAAAGCCATTTCTTTAGTACTGCTTTTTTGTTCCGATGAAACAGCTGATGAAGTTTCTTCGTGTGAATGTCCGTTTTCCGGATGTCTGTAATAAAACGGCCCATTTTCAGGAATAAAATTATTTGCCTGCCCTGCATCCTGAGCTTGTGGACCACTTTGTTTCGGAATAAAATATCCTGTTGTGCTTTGATCTTCTAAAAGGTATTTTTGCGCTACGCGAAGAACATCTGCAGGAGTTACTTTTTTCAATCTGTCAACTCCGGTAACAAAATCGGTCCAGTCGCCAGCCGCAATCGCTTCGGTTAGTTCAGAGGCAATAACGCCTGAACCGTCTCTCCCTAAAATCGTCTGTGCACTAATTTTGGCCACAACACGATTTACCTCATCCTGAGTAACCCCTTCTTTTTGAATTTTAGCAACAACCTCACTTATTTTAGCATCAATATCTTCATGTTTTGAAGTGGTTGGAAAACCAACGCCAATAGTAAAAAGACCAACTTCCTTAAAATTTGTAGCACTTGCATAGCTATAAATTCCCATACGAGTATCAACAAAAGTTTTGTTTAAAATTGCCGATGGCCCGGAACCGATAATTTCACCTAAAACATTTAGAGCAGGTAAATCTTCATGTAAAGCTCCCGGAATTTTATACGCCTTGTTCACTACTCCTAATTCTCCCGGTTTTTTTACGATAATTTTGCGGGGGCCATATTGCTGAGGTTCTTCGGTATAAGGTTGCGGCATTGGGTTTGGTGCTTTTGTAATTCCACCAAAATACTTTTCGATTAATTCAAAAACATTCTCTTTTTTAAAATCTCCAATAATGGTTAAAGTTGCATTATCTGGCCAGTAATACGTGTTATAAAAATTACGCAAAACCTCAATTGGCGCTTTTTCAATATCCGATTTCCATCCAATTGTAGAATGGTGATACGGATGTGCAATATAAGCCGATGCCCAGATTTCTTTATCCAGTAAACTGTTCGGGTCGTTTTCGCCACGTTCAAATTCATTACGAACCACAGTCATTTCAGCCTCTTTATCTTCTTTAGTCAATAAAGAATTACGCATTCTGTCGGCTTCAATCTGCAAAGCCAATCCTATTTTATCACTTGGCAGTGTTTCAAAATAATTGGTACGGTCGTACCAGGTTGTTGCATTTAACTGTGCTCCTGTATTTTGAAGTACATCAGTAATGGTAGTGCCGCTTTTTTTGTTAAACGTTGGCGTTCCCTTGAACATTAAATGTTCTAAAAGGTGGGTTGAACCTGTGTTTCCTAAAACTTCATTTTTAGAACCTACACGGTATACGATTTGAACCGTTGCAACCGGAGATGCATTGTCCTGCAAAAGCAAAACATTCATTCCGTTTGGCTGGTACAAATATTCTTCTATACCGCCTAATTCTTTGATTTTTTTGAAGTTTTCCGATTTATTCTGCGCTGAAATAAGCGTGCAGAAAGCTAGTGAGCAATAGCCCAGAAAGATGTATTTTTTCATTTTTTGTGATTATGAAATTTATAAATAGAATATAAAACGATCATTGCTACAATAATCGTTTTATATTTTATAGGAAGAATTAATTATGACTTACTAAAAATTTCTTTCAATTTTGATTGAAGTTCAGCTTCTCTAAGGTTTTTAGCAATGATTTTTCCGTCAGGATCAATTAAGTAATTTGTTGGAACTAATTTTACACCGTATAAAACCGCAACATCATTTTTCCATCCTTTTAAGTCCGAAACGTGTGTCCAGGTTAAACCGTCTTTTTCGATAGCTTTTTCCCAAAGTTTCTTTTTATCATCCAATGAAATTCCTAAAACATCAAATCCTTTATCATGGTAGGTTTTATAAGCCAAAACCACATTTGGATTTTCTTTTCGGCATGGGCCGCACCAGCTTGCCCAAAAGTCAATAAGAACATATTTACCTTTATAATCTGATAATTTTACTATTTTTCCGTCAACATCAGTCTGAGAAAATTCGAGAGCTGTTGCGCCAATTGCTGTTTTCTCATTAAGATCTATTGCTTCTTTTAATTGTTTCCCGTAAAATGATTTTTGAACATCAGGAGTTAAAACAGCGTAGTATTTTTTTACCTGCTCCGGTGTTCCGTAGGACACAATACGATCACTGATTACCAAAGCAGCACCAATTTTATCCTTATTTTTTATAATATATTTATCCGTTAAGTCGTCAGCAAAATCCTGAAGATCTTTCCACTTTTTGTCCATCATCGCCTGCTGTTCTGGCGTTAGTTTTGCTTTTCCGCTTTGAGATAATGAATCCGATAATTTATAAACAGGACCGGCTAATTTTTGTATCTCTTTGAATTCATTATTATAATAGGATTGGTAAATCTCATGTTGAGTTGCTCCCGTAATTTTAGCCTTGAAAATAGAATCTTTTTTGGCTTCAAATTTTATAGCTTCATTATCCAATAAAAGAAAAGCACCATATTCCTGCCCTTTTAATTTAATAGTATATAATAATGGTTCTGCAACTTTTCCTTCAAATGTAAAAGCCCCTTCTTTTATTTCAGCTGAATCTGTAATTGCTTTATTTCCTTTTTCATCTGTATTTTCCAGATAAACAATTCCTTTATCCAATCCGGCAATGGTACCGTTGATAGTGAAACCTTCTTTTTTAGAGCAGGAAGTAATGGTCGTTATTAGCGTAAAAGCCAATAAAGCTGATTTTAAAATTGTGTTTTTCATTGTTTGATATTTTTATTTGTAAATAATTTGTACTTATTTTTTCAACTTATAGATTCTATGTGTCTATTTTTTAGCAGATTTAACTGCTGTTCCGTCTTCAAGACCTTTAATTTTTCCTTCAAGAGTATTGAGATGTTGGAGCAGTTTTTTGGTCTGCGCCTGATGATTGTAAGAAACCATAAACATGCAAATGCATAATCAATACTATTTTATGTTTGATAGTGTTCCTTTATTGATTGATTTTAAAAAAACTCCCCTTTCGGAATACCTACTCAGGAAGCTTTGGGGTTTTTATTTATCTACGTTTTGCGTT
Source organism: uncultured Flavobacterium sp. (assembly GCA_965650235.1). Lineage (GTDB taxonomy): Bacteria > Bacteroidota > Bacteroidia > Flavobacteriales > Flavobacteriaceae > Flavobacterium. The sequence goes on from CBFGNY010000151.1 coordinate 6,683, forward strand.
ATAGTTCCGTTTCCTGGGTTTTGTGTAGCACCCTGAGGGAAAGGCATCGTCCATAAATGAGAATTTGAAGATAAAGTATAGGTTGTTCCTGCATCTACTTTTGAGAAACTAACCGGGTAAACACCTTCGGCATTTAAACGGCGTGCATCTGCAAATGGCATGATTGTTAAAATTAGCTCGTTACGTTTGGTTTTGAAAATAGCATTCAAAGCTGTCGTTTTATCAGTTGTTACAATATCAGCATATTCACTTGGAAGAATACGCGTTTTACGAACTGTATTTAAAACGGTTATAGCCTCAGCAACTTGTTCGGCACGAGCCAAACACTCTGCCTTTATTAAATATACTTCAACTGTGGTAATTCCTCCAAAATTATACATCCCTGATAAAGTGGAGTAATAATATGTTTCAGCTCCAACAGTCCTGATTTTCCAACGCGATTTAAAACGAGCGTCACCGATTTCAAAACGGTCTGCACGTTCTACAGGAATATTAAGTTCTCTAGCAAGGTAGTTGATAGAACCATGGCGGTAATTGTAATTTTCTACATAATTATACCCCATTGGTGACGGTACCGTTGTATAGGAATTAGGAAGGTCTATAATGGTTTTATTAATATTGTAAAACCCTACCCAATCATACAACTTATTGTTTTCGGCTAAAGCCAAATCAGCATATTTTAAAGCTTCTGTATAATTATTCATTTGTAAATATACTCTTGAATAAAAGGCATAACCAGCTCCTAAATTTGGGTGTAGAGCGGTTACAGAAACTTTTGGCAAATAGGGAATTGCATCTTTAACGTCATTCAAAATAAAATCGTACAATTCCTGAATCGTGACTTGTTTACTAGGAGCATTAATGCTGGCACTAGTGATGAGAGGAACTGCCAATTTACTACTATTGGCTGTAGTGTAAGTATCTGCATAAAAATTAACCAAATTAAAATACGACATGGCACGTAAGATTTTAGCTTGCGCCCAAAGACTTCTTTGATCAGTTTCTGTAGCTTCAGTAGTTGTTAAAGCATTCTCAATAATCAAATTGAACGTTGAAATTCCAGCATATTGCCCATAATAAGTCGTTTCATCTGCCTGATTCAAAGCTATTCTATCCGCTGTCTCATCCCACATGTAATTGGCTCTTGTTAATCGGTAATAGGCTAAATTAGCTACTGTTTGATATTTGTCGTTCAACAAGCTTATTGCCTGCTCTATATTTACTATTTGATTACCATATTCATCTCGTATAAAAGCTTCATAATCGGCTAATGTAGTAGGAACTTTTGACCCTTTTGGCACCTCATCCAAATAATCATCACAAGCTGTAAAAGTTAATCCTAATGCTAAAAAGCACAGTATCTTTATATATATATTTTTCATAGTGTAGTCTTTTTCAAATTAAAAATTAACATTAACACCCATTACAATACTAGGAGACTGAAAACCGCCTAACATGTATTTTGCATCTCTGCTTTTTGCCCAAGTGTAAACATTTTCTGCATTTAAATTAAAGCGGATACTTTCTAACTTCACTTTACTTATCAAGCTTTTAGGCAACTGATATCCTAATGAAATGTTACTTAAACGAACATTGGATGCATCCAAAATATTGATATCAGCATAGGAATAAATACTACGAGAATCATAATTAAAATCGGCTTCATATTCATATACCGCACGCGGAATATTAGTAAAAGCTTCATCACCTGATTGTTGCCAACGGTTTACTATGTCTTTATTTACAACAGTAATATCAGCTACATAACTTCCCATTGCACTTGAATAATTATTGTTCAGCATAGGTAAAAAAGTATTTCTCATTTTGTGTCCTAGTTCATAAATGAAAAGTGCAGAAAGCGAGAAGTTTTTATAGTTTACAGAGGTATGAAAAGAGCCACTTTGAGTTGGTACTGTAGTGCCATAATCTTCAATAGCCTCTAAATCGGCGGGGTTATAAATTACTGCTGTTCCAGTAGCATCATAAACCTGAGGTAAACCCTTACTACTCAAGCCTGCCCATTTGTAACCGTAAATGGAATTGTAATTTTTACCTACTCTGGGATAAGATGAAGCATAGTCCAATTGGAGATAATAAACAGGAGCCTCTACATCGACATAAGTAACTTCGTTTTTGTTTTTAGCATATAAAACGGAAGCATCCCAGGCAAACGAAGGCGTTTTGATGATGGTACCGCTTAAACTTACCTCAAAACCTTTGTTGGTCATTTCTCCATTATTGATTTTATAGGTTGAATATCCCCAACCTTCTGTCGGAACACCAGTACTACTTGCTAACAAATCTTCTCCTTTTTTGTTATACACATCAAACGTTCCATTTAAGCGATTTTTAAATAAGGAGAAATCCAAACCGACATTGGTTGTTGTGGTTTTTTCCCAGGACAACGCTGGATTAGGTCTTGAATTCACACTTCCCTGTACTCCCCCTACATTAGGATTGGCACTGTAATATGCAGTTAAATAAGGTGCCGAATCTTTGGCTACGTTACCTCCAATACCATAGGATCCTCGCAGTTTAAGCATATCCACCCAAGCCACATCAAAAAAGGATTCTTTATTAATATTCCAACCAGCTCCAGCAGACCATGTAGGTTTATTTTGGTATTTATTATCAGTTCCCCACAGATTAGAGCGGTCCCAACGTAAACTTCCAGTTAGTGTATATTTTTTATCATAAGTATAGCCACCTGTACCGTAAAATGAAACGTAACGGTTTACTAATTCTCTCTCAGCAGAGAAATCATTTTGACTCATATAACCATTGAACACGTTTCCGTAGACTTTTAATAAGCTGGCTTGATTTATGGGAGTAAAAGATAAGGTTTGCTCATCCCAACCGTAACGAGTATCGTCTCTATATTCTGTTTTATTATGACGCATTTCCATACCGGCAATAGCGGATACATTGTGCTTTTCATTGAAAGTCTCCTCAAAATTTAACTGCTGACGGAAATTGTAACCGCTTGTAAACTGGTTCGTTTCTTTTAAAATATCGCCATACGGCAAATTGTAAACTGCAGTATTATTAGCAATCGTTACCAAACTATTTACCTGACTTCTTACACTAAACGACTCTTTTTCTCTCAAATAGCTAGTACGATCTGAACCATACTCATATTGAAACATCGCATTGTAGGTAAAAGCTTTACTGAATGTCACATTAAACTTAGCAAAAGATCTGTTTAAGAAATTTTTGGTATTGCTAACGTTTCTTCCCAACTCTTCCATTGGTGTAATGTCCATGCTATAAAGACCATAGTCCTGCATAGATTGAAGTGTGAAATTATTGAAACGTGACGCAGCTGTTGAGGTAAAATAAGTTCCATCATTATTAACCAATTGGTCATATGGCTGATGTTTATAACCAGCATTAAATGTACCTGAAGATGAATTAATAGGGTTATAACTTTGTGTATCGCCTTTACCAAAATTAATGTACGTTCCTAAATCTAAAGACAACCAACTGTTAATTTCTGTTGAATTTTTGAGGTTAATACCAACCGTTTCATTTTCAGAATATATATCTTCTAATTTATTGTTTTTATACGTTAAGGAAGCATTGAAACTATTCTTTTGTGTTGCTGTTCCCAAACTAATATTGTGTTGTGTAAAAAACTGGTCGCGTTTAGCATACTTTTCCACATCATCATAATATTTGTAGCCTTGAGCAGCCAATTGATTCAATTGATTTGTTGCATCAGTTTGCGAAATCGCTCCAGAATATCCTTTTAAAATAGTTTGCATTCCTAAACTGGTAAAAGCAGCATTATTTAATAATGATTGTGCATAAGTACTTGCATTGGCTCCCTGCAAATTTGGATTATTAGTAGCCCAGCCTCTCTCTAACCCAATAATAGCTGCTGAATCGGTAAGGTTGTCTGTATAATTTCTGTAGGGTGTAACGGTTAAATTGCTAGAAAAAGAAATAGTTGTTTTCCCTGCTTTTGCTTTTTTAGTCGTGATTACTACGACACCATTTGCAGCACGAGCACCATAAATAGAAGAAGCAGCGGCATCTTTCAAAACCGTAATCGTTTCAATATCTTCTAAGTTTAAATTAGGCAGATTTTCTTCTAAATTAAACGTTGCATTATACTTTGTATTTTCAATCGGAAAACCATCAACCACATACAAAGGAGTTGTAAGCCCGCTCATTGAAGTGGTTCCACGAATCTTTCCGTCCTGATACCCAACAATACGTCCTTCTAAAATTTTATCTAAACTGTTTAAACGCTGTTCCTGAAAATCTTTCGCTTTTAAATTGGAGAATGATCCGGTTGACTGTTCTGCAGAAATATTTTGATAACCTGTAGTTAATACAACTTCTCCTAATTCAAGCACATCTTCTTTAAGTACAACATTGATTATACTTTTGCCATCAACTTTTATTTCCTGTCTTACATATCCTAAATAGGCAAAAGCTAATGTAGTTTCGCTGCTAACTGTAATAATCTGATATTCTCCGTTAAAATCGGTTTGCACTCCTCTTCCAGAACCATTATCTGAAATTGCTGCGCCTACTAAAGGATTACCTTTTTCATCAGTTACTCTACCTTTTACAATAAAATCCTGATCTTCTTTTACCACAGTTGGCTTTTCAACAGATGCTTTTTTAGGTGTCAAAACAATATGCGAACCGCTCACTTTGAAATCGGTTCCCGAATCTTTAAAAATCGTATTCAGTATCGTTTCAATGGATGCATTGTTTACGTTAACATCAATTTTCCGGTCTAAATCAACCGATCTTACGTTATATACAAATCTGTAATCACTGGTATATTCAAGTTTTTCAATTGCTTTTCCAACCGTCATATTGCTGGCACTGAAAGAAAGTCTGGCCTTTTGAGAGTAGGTCACACCTGCCTGCATTACAGATAAAGTGGTAAATAAAAATAATGTGGTTAGTTTCATTTTCAAATCAAATTTCAAAAAAGGCTTATCAAACCTGATTTTGTTCAATAGTTTTTTCATACTTTTAAAATGTTTTTTTGGTGTAATTGGTTAATTAACTGATTGCATTCATATAGCCGGGAAATGTTGGCGCATTTTCCGGTTTTTTTA
>CBFGNY010000152.1:0-11761 GCA_965650235.1 uncultured Flavobacterium sp.
AGGAGATACTGAAACAAAACGTCATTGAAATACAATAAATTGCTGCTGCAAAAAATCTAAAATCTGCATTCTAAAATCTACATTCTTTTCTTTATCTTTGCACACTTAAAAAAACAGTATATAATGGCCTTATCAGAACAAGAAATCATTAGAAGAGAAAAACTTCAGAACTTACGCAACTTGGGAATAAATCCTTATCCCGCTAATCTTTTTCCTGTAAATCATACTTCGAAGCAAATAAAGGAGTCTTTTGAAGAGTGTAAGAAGGTGATTGTTGCAGGACGTTTGATGAGTGTTCGTGATCAGGGAAAAGCTTGTTTTGCTGAACTACAAGATAGCGAAGGGCGTTTGCAATTGTACGTGAATCGCGATGTTTTGTGTGAAGGTGATGATAAAACTTTATACAACACGGTATTTAAAAAATTAACTGATTTAGGTGATTTTATTGGTATTGAAGGTGAATTGTTTACTACGAAAGTGGGGGCACAATGTATTCGCGTTGACGGATTTACTTTCTTGAGTAAAACACTTCGTCCGCTTCCTTTGCCAAAAACGGATGAGGACGGAAATGTTCATGATGCGTTTAACGATCCTGAATTGCGTTACAGAATGCGTTATGTAGATTTAACAGTGAATCAGCATGTTAAAGATACTTTTGTAAAACGTACAAAGTTGTTTAGCGCTATGCGTGGTTATTTTAACGATGCTGGTTACCTTGAGGTTGAAACTCCGGTTTTACAGCCAATTGCGGGTGGTGCTTCGGCGAGACCTTTTATAACGCATCATAATTCGCTTGACATTCCGCTTTACATGCGTATTGCGAACGAATTGTATTTGAAAAGATTAATTGTTGGTGGTTTTGAAGGTGTTTATGAGTTCTCTAAAAACTTTAGAAATGAAGGAATGGACAGAACGCATAATCCTGAATTTACCGCTATGGAAATATATGTAGCCTACAAAGACTACAACTGGATGATGGAATTTGCTGAAGGTTTGCTTGAGCATTGCGCAATTGCCGTAAACGGAACCAGCGAAGTTACTTTTGGTGAACACCAAATTAACTTTAAAGCACCTTACGCTCGTGTGACGATGACGGATTCTATCAAACATTTTACCGGTTTTGATATCTCAGGGAAAAGCGAAGACGAATTGTTTGAAGCTGCAAGAGGAATGGGAATTGACGTTGATAAAACAATGGGGAAAGGAAAATTGATTGATGAGATTTTTGGAGCAAAATGCGAAGGAAATTATATTCAGCCAACTTTCATTACAGATTATCCTAAAGAGATGTCGCCTCTTTGTAAAGAACACCGCGACAATCCGGAACTTACAGAGCGTTTTGAATTAATGGTTTGTGGTAAAGAAATTGCAAATGCATATTCTGAATTGAACGACCCAATTGACCAACGTGAGCGTTTTGAAGATCAAATGCGTCTTTCTGAAAAAGGTGATGATGAAGCTAACGGAATCATCGATGAAGATTTCTTAAGAGCTTTAGAATACGGTATGCCTCCAACATCCGGAATGGGAATTGGTATGGATCGTTTGATTATGTATTTGACAAACAATGCATCTATTCAGGAAGTTTTATTGTTCCCACAAATGCGTCCGGAGAAAAAACAAGCTCAGATTGAATTGTCTGATGAAGAGAAATTTATCGTAGATTTATTGAAAGGAAATGAAAATAAAATGGATCTTCAGCAATTAAAAATTACGGCGAATTTAAGCGGTAAAAAATGGGATGCTTCTATGAAAAACTTATCTAAACACGGTTTGACTAAGGTTGCTGTTGAAGGTGAGTTTAAGTTTGTGGAGTTGGTGGAGTAAATTCTTTTAAAATCATATAAAAATTTAAAACGGAGCTTTTGTTGAAGCTCCGTTTTCATATATAAATATTTTCCTTAATTTTGAAAACATGGAAAGAGCAAAACTTATTGTTAAAAATTTCGGACCTCTAAAAGATATTGATATTGAAGTTAGAGAAATGGTTACTTTTATTGGTGCTCAGGCTTCGGGAAAAAGCACTTTGGCTAAGTTAATTTCGATATTGGAAGACGAAAACTTCAGAAGAGATGACAACATTACTTTTGAAGAAGAACTAAAAAAGTATAACATGTTTTCTTTATTAACAGAAAACAGTATAATAAACTATACAAAAGGAAAATATAGTTTCAATTTCTACAAAAATAATTACAAGAAAGTCAATACTAGAGAAATATTAAAAAATCAATTTATACAAAAAATAACTAATAGCAATTCAATCGAAGAAAGGCAAAAAAGTTTTGAAGACTTAATAATTAGCGATTTAGACCTAACTAATAATCAAGAAACAAAAATAACAAAGGAGTTAAATGATAAATTAAACAACTTTGTTAAAGATAGATCAAACTTTGAAAGTAATGGAAAAATTCCCGTCCTGAAATATCTGAATTACTATGAAAATTTATTAATAGAATATAATGTAAGTGTAAAATTTGGTTCTCTCTACATTCCCTCTGAAAGAAACTTTCTTCATTTAATAGTGGAAAACACACTTGGATTAATAAATAATAACGTTCATATTCCAAAACATTTATTAAGTGTAGGACAAGAATACGAAAAAGCAATTCACATTATAAAAGAATTGCCTTTAACTATTATCAATAAAAATTTCAAATACAAAAGAGAAGGAAAAACATCTTACATATATCATAATGAAAATGAAAAAGTGGACTTGTTAGAATCTGCTTCTGGATTACAATCGATCATTCCTATTTTACTTTTAGTTGAATATTCCAAATCATTAAAAGAAGAATACAATTTTAATTTTGTTGTAGAAGAGCCTGAACTAAATTTATACCCAAAAGCGCAACATGAATTAATTAAATATTTGGTTAAAAATTGTTTGTTTGATAGAAAGAATTTAATTCTTACCACTCATAGTCCTTTTGTTTTGGCTTCCTTAAATAATTTATTATTGGCATATGATAAAGGACAGAAGCATCCAAAAGAAGTAAATAACATCATAAAGAAAGAATCCTGGTTAAATCCTAAAAACTTTATTGCTTATGAGTTAAAAAATGGGAAAGCAAAAAAAATCATGAATGATAAATTAGGTCAGATATCAGAAAATATGATTGATGGTGTTTCCGATGCTTTTGCAAATGAATTTGATAAACTGCTTGATTTATGATTCAACATCTTAAAGAAGCATTTCCTGATATTCAAACAAACTGTTTAAAAACAATTACTGACAAACATACATTTGTATTTGAAGCTGAAAAAGTTTTATTTGTCTCTTCAAAAGAATCTTGGCATTTACATATTGAAAACAAATCAAACACTGAATTCTATTTCATACAGAATGATGATTGTGTAATGAAAAAAGTAAAAGGCGGTCAATGTGATTACGTTATTTGTAATACCGAAAATGTATTCTTTACAGAAGTTAAAGTTGCAAAAGGAAATCAGGCGAATCATAGAAAAGATGCTTATTCCCAGTTAGAAAATACATTTAAGCATTATTCAAACTTGATAGATTTTGATCCTTATAGCTTACATGCTGTAGTTTGCTTTCCAAGTAAAAGAAGAATCATAAAGGCTAGCGCCTCAACAAAAAGGAAAGAATTTAAAGATATTTACAAACTAAATCTTATTGAAAGTAATTATATTTCTTTCGAATAATTCAAACCCGACAGGTTTTAAAAACTGTCGGGTTTCTTTTTTGAAGTTTATTACTAAAACGAATACCTCTCCAGTTTCTTAGCCTGTATATCCAAAACAACTGGTGAATCTTTAGGAATCTCTCCCTTCCATTTTTCCTGAACAGATGGATTTGAAGGATATTTTCCGTTTTTCATTTTTAGGAAATGCAGTGTATTGTTGTTTTTAAAAATTAAATCTTTAAACTTTTCTGAGGAAGTTGTTCCAATAAAAATTGGGAAATCGGTTACGCTAAATGAGTTGATTAAACTTCCGTCATTATTCAGAATATAACCGGAACAGCCTCCGCTTCCGCAGAAATAGGAATTCGAGAAACCTACAAAATATTCGTTTTTCTTATCGTTATTCAAATCGTAAGCTTCAAAATAAAAGAAACGTTGATCTTTTGTCATGACCGGCAAATCTTTTTTCAGCAAAACCTGGAGTTGTTTTCTAATCAATTCGACTGTTTTGTCATCTTTCGCGGGAACTTCGCTCAAATCTGCTGTGCCTGCAACTGTTTTAGATAATGTATCCTCGGCAATTGTTTTTATTATACTTTTATCTTCGGTTTTATCTTTGTCTTGGCATCCACATACTATTATCGCAACTATCAATGCCATTAAAAATTTACTTTTCATAATTATCCTTTTATAATTCATAACTTAAATTTACAGCTAATAAATTTTAAAAACTATCATTTTCTAAACTAACAATGCCGCTTTGTTTTCAATAGTATTCTCACTCAACAAAGATTTTATATTATTGAAAGTGACCAAAGCAATCTGTGTTAAAGCCTCATTGGTGAAAAACGCCTGATGTGCTGTTACTAAAACATTAGGAAAACTCATTAATCTTTGAATGGCATCATCCTGAATAATATCTGCTGACAAATCCCTGAAAAACAGTTTTTCTTCCTGTTCGTAAACATCGATTCCGAGATAACCAATTTTTCCTTCTTTTAAACCCTGAATCACACAGGCAGTTTCAATTAATCCGCCACGGCTTGTATTGATAATCATCACGTGATCTTTCATCAAGGCAATTGATTTTTCATTGATGACATGTTTCGTCTGCTCATTTAACGGACAGTGAAGTGAAATAATATCACTTGATTTAAAAATGGCTTCTAAAGGGACAAATTCAACTCCGTCCTTCTCCATTTCAGGGTTTGTCACAATATCATAAGCCAAAACTTTACAACCAAAACCTAAAGCAATTTTCGCAAAAGCTTTTCCTATGTTTCCGGTTCCGATGATTCCGATTGTTTTTCCGAATAAATCAAAACCTAATAGTCCGTTTAATGAAAAGTTTTGTTCCCGAACTCTATTGTATGCTTTGTGTGTTTTTCTGTTTAAAGTCAAAATCATAGCCATCGCATGTTCTGCAACAGCTTGCGGAGAATAAGCCGGAACGCGGCACACTTTTAAGTTGTATTTTTTGGCTGCTTCTAAATCGACATTATTAAAACCGGCACAGCGTAAAGCAATAATTTTAACTCCTTTTTCTGCTAATTGTCTGATGACGGCTTCGTTGACTAAATCATTTACAAATACACAAACTATGAATGCATTCTCAATCAGAATTACAGTTTGTGGGTTCAGTTGCGTTTCAAAAAAATCCAATTCGAAACCAAAATCGCTATTATATTGATTGAAAAAAGTTTTATCGTATGGCTGCGTTGAGAAGAAAGCTATTTTGATTTCGTTTAGTTTCATGTTACTGCTTTAAGTTTAAAATTTCTTATTTCTAAAATTAAGCAATTACTCCTTAAGTGTTGTCATAAACTCAGCAGATTCTTATTCAACCTGTTAAATAATATATAATTCTGTCTATCAGATTAAACCTATTGAATTTGACAGCGTCTAAATGAAATAACCAATAAAAAAAAAACTCATGAAAAAATTACTTATTGCGGCTTTACTATTCGTTGGAATAACAAGTTTCGCACAAGATGGAGATGGAGAGATGGATCAGAAACCAATGCGTGAACAAAGAGAGCGAATGACTCCTGAACAGCGAAATGAAAGACAACTGAAAAAATTAACCTCTGACCTGACTTTGGATGCAAAACAGCAGGAACAGGTAAAACAATTGATCGCTGAAAGACGTGCTAAATCTGAAAAATTAAGAGAAGCCCGAAAAGAACAACGAGAAAAAGGCAACAAACTAACTGCTGAGCAAAGAGAAGAAATGACAACAGAAGCAGAAGCAAATGACGCTAAAATGAAAGGAATTCTGACTGCTGACCAATATACAAAATGGAAAGCAATCCAGGAATCGAACAAAGACAAAGCAAGAAATCAAATGAGAGAACGCAGAAATGACTAATTTATAAAATAAAAAAGAGGCTTTGAAGCCTCTTTTTTGTTATTAGAATGTCTTTGAAACCTTATCAATTGCGTTAATCGTAAAGTCTAAATCTTCATACGTTAATGCATCTGTAATAAACCAGGTTTCGTATGCTGATGGCGCAATATAAATTCCTTCCTGTAATAAACCGTGGAAGAATTTCTTAAAGGTTTCATTATCGCCTTTTGCTGCTGTTTGAAAGTCCGTAACAGGATCTGCATCAAAATGTACCGAAATCATAGAACCTACTCTATTGATCGTAAATACAGCATTATTTGCTTTTAAAACCCTATCAATTCCTGCTTCTAAATAAGCCGTTTTTTGTTCTAATCGGGTAAAAATCTCGTGATCACTATCAAGAGATTGCAACATTGCTAATCCGGCAGCCATTGCCAACGGATTTCCGGATAATGTTCCTGCCTGATAAACCGGACCAAGCGGTGCTAAATAATTCATGATTTCTGCGCGTGCAGCAAATGCTCCAACGGGTAAACCTCCACCAATTACTTTTCCGAAAGTTACAATATCAGCATTTACATTATACAATTCCTGAACTCCTCCGCGAGCCAAACGGAAACCTGTCATAACCTCATCAAAAATTAGTAAAATTCCGTTTGCTGTACATAATTCTCTTAATCCTTGTAAGAAACCCTTTTGAGGTGGAATACATCCCATATTTCCGGCAACCGGCTCAATAATTATGGCTGCAATTTCTCCTTTATTCGCTTCGATTAAAGTTTTTACATTCACTAAATCATTGTATTTTGCCAATAAAGTATCTTTTGCAGTTCCTTCTGTAACGCCTGGACTATTTGGTGATCCAAAAGTTACGGCTCCACTACCCGCCTGAATCAAAAATGAATCAGAATGTCCGTGATAGCAACCTGCAAATTTGATAATTTTATCTCTTTTAGTAAAGCCACGTGCCAGACGAATCGCGCTCATACAGGCTTCTGTACCTGAATTTACAAATCTTATTTTATCAATATTCGGAACCATTGAAACTGCTAAAGCTGCTATTTCTGTTTCCAACTCTGTTGGCATTCCAAATGAAGTTCCCAGTTTTGCTTTTTCGATTACAGCATCAACAACAGGCTGATATGCATGACCTAAAACCATTGGCCCCCATGAATTTATATAATCTATTAATTTATTTCCGTCCTCATCGTACAAATAAGCACCTTTGGCACTTTTTACAAAAATCGGAGTTCCTCCTACTGCTTTGAAAGCACGAACTGGCGAATTTACTCCTCCCGGAATTACTTTTTCTGCTTCAGCAAAAAGCTGACTACTTCTTTTATAGATCATTTTTAAATTTTAGATTTTAGAGTTCTGATTTTAGATTTAACTATCTGCTTAAACCTTGATCTCTTACAAACTCATTAAAGTATTTTTGTTCAATTTTATTTTGTTTCGAAAGCTTTTCGATTTTATTATCCGGCATTCCTATAGGAGAATAAAATGTCCATTTCCAACTAGGACGATGTTTCATAAAAAAATGTTTTTCTGCAAATTCATCATGTATATAAATTCCGGAAAAAAGTCTAATTATCACAACACCAGTAAAAATAAAAATTCCGATGAATATTTTATTTCTCATAACTCAAAACTCATAATTCATAACTTTTTTTGTTATTTTACTTTCAGCATCTGACCGATCGAAAGTGAATTATCTGAAAGATTATTTTTCTGTTTTAAATCATCAACCAATACATTGAATTTTTTGGATATCGAATATAAAGTATCTCCTTTTTGAACTTCGTAGAAATTAGGATCATTTGAATTTGAGCCTGAACTCGCAATTGATTTATCAAAAGGTTTATAGTTTTTCCCTGTAATCTGAGAATCATATTGATGTAGATTATAACGCTCAATATAACTGATTAATTTGTCCGGATAATTAGGATCTGTTGCATAACCACATGCTCTCAATCCTTTTGCCCATGCTTTATAATCGTCTTTTTCATAAGTGAATAAAGAGGCATATCTATTTTTTCCGACTAAAAACAAAGCGTGATCTTTATAAGATTCGGAAGCTTCTTTATATTTCCTGAAACATTCCTGAGATGAATCGTCATCATGACGAACACTTTCACCTAACCAGTCCTTATGGCATTTTATTCCAAAATGATTATTCGCTGTTACAGCCAAATCTCCTCTTCCGGCTCCCGATTCCAATATTCCCTGAGCAAGAATAATACTTGCAGGAATACCATATTTCTGCATATTTCCCATAGCTATATCCTTGTATTGCAACACATAATCGCTAATTAAATTACTGGTAACCACAGTTTTTGAGGTCGACTGAATGACTTCTGTCGTATTATTTGTAGAAGGATAATTTCTGCCAATTGGCTTGACTGGTTTTTGCTTTTTAGTTGCTGCCGTACGAGGCCTCTGAACTGCTGCCTGTTTTTTGGTCGTTGCAATAGACGGTTTACTTGAAGAACAGCTTGCCAAAGCAATAATGATAAGGAGCAATACAATTTTTTTAATCATTGTTTTTGAATATTGGTAATTTCTTCTGCTTCAATTTGATGTTCATGCCACTAATTCCTTGTAATCCACCAGTGTGAATGAGTAAAATTTTTGAATGTGCAGGAAAATAATTTTTGCGAATTAAATCTATAACGCCAAAAACCATCTTTCCCGTATAAATTGGATCTAAAGGCACTTTATTTTCTTCAAAAAAAGCATTGATAAATTCAATTAATTCCAAATTTACCTTGCCATAACCTCCAAAATGATAGTCAGAAATTAAATTCCAGTTATCTTTTTTTGCAAAAATACGAATTTCATCGGTTAAAAAGTCACCTTTTAGTGCCGGAAACCCTAAAATTTTCTGATTTGCAAATGCGCTATTGATCAATCCGGAAATCGTTCAGCCCGTTCCTACTGCACAGCAAACATAATTAAAAACGGAATCTTCTTCCGTTAAAATCTCTTCGCAGCCTTTTACAGCCAGTTCATTTGTTCCGCCTTCGGGTACTAAATAAAAATCACCAAATTCATTTTTTAATTTTTCTTTAAAATAAATTTCGTTTTTAAGCCGATACTCTTCTCTGGAGACAAATTCAAATTCCATTCCGTTTTCGTGGGCAAATTTCAGGGTTGGGTTTTCTTCTACTTTATCAAAAAGTTCATCTCCACGAATAATTCCGATTGTTTTAAAACCCCGTTCTTTTCCTGCATAGGCGACCGCCGCAATATGATTCGAAAAAGCACCTCCAAAAGTCAATAAAGTTGTTTTATTTTCGGCTTTCGCCTGAAGTAAATTATATTTTAATTTTCTGAATTTATTCCCGGATACAAACGGATGAATCAAGTCTTCGCGCTTTATTGTCAAAGAAATATTGTTAGGAAAATTGATATTGATGTTCTGGTTCAAAATTGTTTTCTTTTATTTAATGTAATTCAGAAACTGAAAAAAAGATCGGTTCTTCAGATAATTAAAATCGGTTTCTTTCGCATAAGCCTCTCTTTCAAAACTAATATTTCGGTACGCTAAAGCTGTGTTTTTATATTGAATTAATCGAATCAAAAATTCAAAAAAATACCAGATAAAAAACGGAATTATCAGGAGTTCTAACTGCTGTTTCAAATGTATTTTTTCGTGATTTACAAAGATCCTGTTCACTTTATCGAAATCATATTTTACCAGTACAAACGGATACACAGCCATTCCCCGATATCCTTTCGGAATTAAATATTTGGCAACAATCAGAAACATTGGCTGTAAAATTTATAAATTTGTAGATATAAAATTATTCAATTTCATTAAAATCATAATCTTAGAATTATTTTTGATTTTATAGAAATAGAGAATCGACACAAAAAAGATTTATGAAAGAGCAAAGTAATGAAAATAAATTAATCGAAGGCGAAGATTTTTACTATACGCCCGAAGGTTATAAATGCTTTACCGAAAAACACCATCTAAAAAGAGGATATTGCTGTAAAAGTGGCTGCCGCCATTGTCCGTATGGGTTTGATAAAAATACAGGCAGAATTAGGAAGTCTAATTAGAAAATGTGCCAATTTGATAATTATTGAAAGCGAATTTTAAATTAAAAAACCTCATTAAAAACAGGTATGATTTTTAACTTAAAAAAACTAAGAAGTCTAACCATCTGAAAATCTAAGCAAAATGAATGTTTTTATAACTAAAAATATACCCGAAGCCGGTCTTAAATTACTTCAGGAAAAAGGACTCAATCTTACCATAAATCCAACAGACGATGTATTATCAAGGAATGAGTTTATCAAAATATGTAAAGAAAACGATGCTCTTCTTAACGTTGGATCCAATAACTTAGATGAAGAGTTTTTTCAGCAATGTCCCAATTTAAAAGGTATCGCTTTATTTTCTGTTGGATTTGATTCTGTTAATATTTCATCGGCTAATAGTCGGAAAATATCTGTTGGAAATACGCCTGATGTTTTAAGCAGAGCAACATCTGATACTGCTTTTTTATTGATGCAAAGCGTTGCCAGAAAGTCATTTTACAATCATAAAAGAATCATAAACGGAGAATGGGGAGCTTTTAACGCAATAGAAAATTTAGGACAAGAACTCTACGGCAAAACGCTTGGAATATTTGGTTTGGGAAGAATTGGTTTTGCAATGGCTAAAAAGTGTAAAGCTGCTTTTGGAATGAACATCATTTACCACAATCGATCACATAATGAAAATGCCGAAAAAGAATTGGACGCTGAACTTGTAGATTTTGAAACTTTACTTTCACAAAGCGATGTTTTGAGCATTCACTCTAATTATACCGAAGAGAACAACGAACTTTTCAATAAAAATACTTTTGCCAAAATGAAACCCAATTCAATTTTCATCAATACAGCAAGAGGAAAGTTTCATAATGAGGATGATATGTTTCATGCCCTTACTAATAATATAATCTGGGGTGCAGGACTTGACGTTACCAATCCAGAACCAATGAAGCAAGACAATCCATTATTATTGCTGCCAAATTGTTGTATTCTGCCACACATAGGCTCAGCCACATACGAAGCCAGAAACGGAATGGCTGTTTGTGCTGCACAAAATATAATTGCGCTTTTTGAAAACAAAAAAATGCCGTTTTGTGTAAATGAGGAAGTTTATTTTTAATTAATCAATTTAAAAATGTGTCAATTAGATAATTAAATAACCTAAAAATCTGACCTCTAAAATCTAAAATTTTATAAATGGATATTCGCTCAAAAAATTTCAGGATTAAAATACACAAATCCTATCATAGGTCGGATATTCGTTATCCATAGTTCTTTTTTCAACAGAAATTAATTAGTTGCTTATTTTACATTACAACTGGAAAACCATAGCACCTTAGAATCTTAGTAACTTAGAACCTTAAAAAATGACTTTCAAAGAACAAATACAACAAGGAATTCCATCCATATTACCTCAAAAGGTGGCGTACGATTTAGCGATAAATCACGCGCCAAAACGAAAAGAAATCCTTTCGGCAGACGAAAAAAAACTGGCTTTTAAAAATGCATTACGCTATTTTGAAGCCAAACATCACGCTGAATTACTGCCTGAATTTTCAGAAGAATTAGAAACATACGGACGTATCTACATGTATCGCTTTCGTCCGGATTACAAAATGTACGCACGTCCAATTGACGAATATCCGGGAAAATCATTGCAGGCAAAAGCTATTATGCACATGATTCAGAACAATCTGGATTATGCTGTGGCGCAACATCCGCATGA
>CBFGNY010000153.1:0-11751 GCA_965650235.1 uncultured Flavobacterium sp.
AAGAAGATAATGGGCCTGAAATTCTTAATGAGCAAATGTATCATTTTTATGATGCAGAACATATGATGGGTTTTAAGCTTACCAATGGCGGTTTACAAATGGTATTGGATATTGAAGTTCCGGATACAATTGCCGCTAATTTTGGCAATATTATCCATCCATTTCTGGAAAAGAATAATTTAGAAATCAAAGATATTGACCATATGATATTTCATCCCGGAGGAAAAAAAATAGTTACGACAGTTGAATCTCTTTTTGCAGGATTAGGTAAAAATATTGACGACACAAAAGAAGTCCTAAAACAATACGGAAATATGTCGAGTGCTACCGTTCTGTATGTTTTGGAAAGAATTATGGACAGCAATCCAAAGTCTGGAGAAAAAGGACTGATGCTGAGTTTTGGACCGGGATTTTCGGCACAAAGAGTATTATTACAATGGTAATTATTAGATAAAAAACAACTTATGAAACTGAATGATATAATAGAAAAATTGCCTTATACCAAACCTTTTTTGTTTGTGGATGAATTGCTCCATGTTGATGAAAATAGTGTTTCGGGAACTTATACCTTTAAGGAAAACCTTGATTTTTATAAAGGTCATTTTAAAGATAACCCTGTAACTCCGGGTGTAATTTTGACCGAAACAATGGCACAGATTGGTATGTTTTGTTTAGGAATCTATTTATTAGGCGATGGGTTCAAAAAAGAAACAGTTATTGCTTTTACTTCTGCAGATATGCAGTTTTTAAAAGCGGTATATCCTAATGAAAAAGTGACGGTAACTTCTCAAAAAACGTTTTTCAGGTTTGGAAAATTAAAATGTGAGGCAGTTATGAAAAACGAAGCCGGACAGGAAGTCTGCAAAGGAGTTTTAGCCGGAATGATAACGACAAAATTATGAGTAAAAGGGTTGTAATAACAGGATTGGGCGTAGCTGCTCCAAACGGAGTTGGAATTCCTGCGTTTACCCACGCCATAAAAAACGGATTATCAGGTATAAGGCATGATGCACAATTACAAGAGCTTCAGTTTTCTTGTCAGATAGCCGGTAAACCTGAAATAAAAGAGGATCTTAAATCACAATATTTTACAGATCTCGAACTTCGCGGATTCAATAGTACAGGTATTATGTATGGTGTTATTGCAGGTATGGAAGCCTGGAAAAACTCCGGATTGCCAGTAGAAATTAAAGAGGAACCGGATTGGGAAAGCGGAACTATTTTTGGATCAGGAACCTCTGGCATAGATAAATTCCGCGAAAGCATTTATAAAATTGACGAATTACAAACGCGTAAATTAGGAAGTACAGTCGTAGCTCAAACCATGAACAGCGGAATAAGTGCTTATCTTGGAGGTAAACTCGGCCTTGGGAATCAGGTTACTACCAATTCTTCGGCATGTTCAACAGGTACAGAAGCTCTTATAATGGCGTATGACCGAATAAAATCCGGACAGGCAAAACGCATATTAGCAGGAAGTACAGGAGATAGTGGGCCGTATATTTGGGCTGGATTTGATGCGCTTCGGGTATGCAGTTCTAAATATAACGAAAATCCGGAGCTTGGCTCCCGGCCTATGAGTGCAACCGCAGCCGGATTCGTGCCAGGCAGCGGTGCCGGGGCTTTAGTTCTTGAAGATTTGGATACTGCTTTAGGACGTGGTGCCATTATTTATGGCGAAATTTTAGGCGGAAATGTAAACTCAGGCGGTCAACGCGGTACCGGAAGCATGACGGCACCAAATAGTACTGCAGTACAGCGATGTATCACGGATGCTATTCATAATTCAGGAATTTCTTCAGCTGATATTGATGCCATAAACGGTCATCTTACAGCCACGACAAAAGATAGCGTTGAAATCGAAAACTGGACCAAAGCATTAAACCGAAAAGCAAACGATTTTCCCTATATAAACTCCCTAAAAAGCATGACGGGTCATTGCCTTAGTGCTGCCGGAAGCATTGAAAGCGTGGCTACCGTACTGCAGCTTCATGAAGGTTTTTTATTTGGAAATACAAACTGCGAAGATCTTCATCCTGAAATTACAGCTCTTATTGATCCGTCAAAAGTGTCTTTCAAGACCTTTAATATTGACCTAAATATAATTGCCAAAGCCAGTTTTGGTTTTGGAGATGTAAATGCCTGTATATTATTTAAAAAATATAAAAATTAATATGAACAAAGAAGAACTTATTGCAAAATTAAAAGTAATCATTAAGCCTTACACAGCAAATACTGATGCTTACGACAACCTTACAGAGGATACCGATTTTATTAATGATCTTGGTATTAATTCGGCTAATCTTGTAGATATTGTACTGGATATCGAAGAAAACTTTGATGTTGTCATTGATAATACTGATATGGAAAGAATGCTCGATGTTAAAACTGCAGTAGAAATCATAGCAACTAAACTAGCAGCAAAATGATAGGAAATGACGTGGTAGACCTATTACAATCGCGTCAGGAAAGCAATTGGAAGCGTAAAGGTTTTCTGGAAAAATTATTTACAGATGAAGAACAGCTGCTTATAAAACAGGATTCAGATACTGAAATTGCGATATGGTTATTTTGGAGTATGAAAGAAGCGGCTTATAAAATTTACAACAGACAAACAAAACGAAGAGAATACATTCCTAAAAAACTGATTTGTAAAGTTGTATCCAAAAGTAATGATTATATTTTAGGACAAGTAACTTGTGAAGAAAATGTTTATTATACCAAAACTGCCATTTTAAATGATAGCATACATACTATTGCTGTTAGCTCCATTAATGATCTTAATAAAGTTGTTGAAATTGAAAACAGCGGAATTCTTAAAGACCAGTATGGGATACCTTATTTAAATGACTTGCCAAACATAAGACACGTATCAATTAGCCATCATGGCCGATTTGAAAAAGTAGTCACTATTATTTAAACAATAATTCATTTGGATTAATTTTTTAAGTACGAATAATAAGTAGAAGTTAATTCTTTTTTTGAATAAAAGATTTAAAATAGAAGTAAAAAAACGCCCATTTCATAAAAATGAAATGGGCGTTTTTTTACTTCTTACGAATGTTCAGTGTATTTTTAATTAACAGGTTAATTAAGCTCTCTGAATTGAAATATTACATTAAATCGTTGAATTCGTGTAATGATTTTAATGTTCCCTCGTAAAATAAAATTGCAGCTATCAAGTTTGACTTATCTGAATAAGGCATCATTTTTCTTTGAAACTCCACTGTAGTATCCAGGAAAGTTGTAGTGCCAACTGCTTGATTATCTAATATTTTTTTGTGATCATTATCGTCTGGAATACCTAAGTCTGCCATTGTAACACCTGGTTTAGTAACCAAAGCGATGTATGGGAGAGTTTTTACTAAAACTTTAATACGCTCGATGTATAATTCCAAAAGTTCTCCTTTTTGCATACCACTCAATTCTTTTTGATCATGATATTTGCGGATTAGAGCTGTTGTACTTATGATACTTCTCGGAGCATTTTTAGCCTGTGCAGAAATAGCACCGGTAGTAAGGAAAAAAAGGATACTTAATAAAATAATTTTGCTCTTCATTTGTGTGAATGTAATTGGTTGTTAATGAAACAAAAGTAAATAAAAATTAATTTAAATTATAATTTTATTGATTTCTTTTTTATTTCTTTTAATAATTTAGTTGTATGCTATTCTGTTAGCTTCTGTAGAAATAAGGAATTATTTTAATGTAATTACCAGTGAATGAGCTATTATGCTGTTTTTTCAATTAATATTATATCAGAGGTTGTTTTTCATTCCTTCTTCTGAATTGATTATTCTAAAACGCCCCGGGTATTTTGCCCAGATGCTTTTTTTATTGCCATAATAGTCCATAAACTCTTCACAAACAAAAACGGCATGTGCTGTTGACCATGCAACAACACCACAAAATTCACTTCCTGATTGTCGTTTTAATTTTTGTATTTGCTTTCCTGGCTCAAACCCTAAATATTTATAAATTGTTGGGGTATAAACTTCACCATCTTCTAAATCTTCTAATGCTTTATCAAAAGTTTCTTCCTTGTCAATGATTTGCTTATATTTTGCCATTACTGCATACGTCAATACTGCATACTCTGTTATTGTTTCGCTCTCACAATTTTCTTTTATAAATACAAAACCTGCGGATTCTTTAGCTTTCTTTATTTCATCATTATTCAAATCAAATGAAGCATTATTTTTTAGTGTTATTTTTTGAAAACTGTCGCTTATTTTTTCAGTTATGAAAAGGTTGTCTAATCCATAAACATTTAAAGAAGCCTTAATAAATGCAATCGATGAGCAATTTGTACGTTCTCCCTGTTTAAAGCTTTCGAATATTTTGTCTGAACTCAATTGTGAGTACGAATTGGAACAGATTAATATTAAAAATAAAATTGTAGAAGTAACATATTTCATTGTCTTAAATTTTTATAGTTGTTTTTTCCAGGTATTTTTGGAAGACACAGATTTTACAAATCTATAAAAATCAACTCATAGTTGTTTTTTACTTCTTAAACTTTTATAAAAAAAATGAAAAACAACTTAAATTCAAGATTTTAAAATAGTTACAGCCAATTATATTAAAGGCCTTCTGCAAAAAAGAAATAAATTATTACAAATTTTTAAGGTATTTATTACTGTTTAAACTTTCAATATTCTAATTGCAACAAATATTTAAGAGTTACCGTCTCAGAATAAACTATTAACAACTAGTCGAACTCCAAAATTAAAGAGCTTTCGAGATATCATTAATCTTCACTTTTAAAATTTTTATATAATGCAGTATAAGACTCGAAAGTATCTATATCTGCTGTGTCGTCCTGAGTTACAATTTCCCTTACTTGATCCTTATTTCTATTGATAATTTGTTTAGCTCCTTCATCATTTGATAATAACATAAGATCAGAGAAGAATTTTTTCGGAAATAAAACCGGCACTCCTTTGTAATCCTTTTTTTTGGTCACAATAATTGCTTCTTTCTCATTATTATGGGATTGTATCATGGTACTTAAATGAAGGCTGCTAATAAAAGGCTGATCGGCTAATACAAACAGAATGGCATTTATATGAGGATATTGCTTATCTATTTCTGCAGTTGTTAAGGCTATAGAACTGCCTATTCCCTGTTGCCAGTTTTTATTAATAAAGACAATAGTTTTTGACAAATCTGTTTTTTTTTCAATTTCATTTTGGTACGCTCCCAGAACTACACAAAAAATAGTGGCGTCAACTGCCAAAATAGTTTCAATTGCAATGCCTAATAAAGTCGAATTTCCCCAGGGCAGCAATTGTTTGGATTGCCCCATTCTTTTGGCGTTTCCTGCAGCTAATATTACGATTGCAATGTGATTCATTACTTTCCAGCTGTTTAAGAATGAATAGCATTAATTTTATACTTTAAAGATATGGGCTCCTCTTTCCGTACTACAGAGAGTATTTCAGCAATAATACTGATAGCAATTTCCTGAGGGGTTTCTGCTCCAATACTAATTCCTGACGGTCCATACGCTACATCCAGCAGACCTTCATTATAAGAATCAGTAAATTCAAAAAAATCGTTTAAGATTTGATTCCTTCTCTTAACCGGACCAAGAAGTCCAAGATAAGCCGGTTGTGCATTTTTTAATCCGATAAGGAATTTTAAATCGGTTGAATAACTGTGAGTCATTAAAATAACAGCGGTTTCACTGTCAATAGAAAGAGAACCAATTTCTTCGGGCAGTAAATGTAAAACCTGGTTTGATCCCGGAAAATCAGCAATCGTCCTAGGATCTTTTACGGATGCCACAATTGTAACTTCCCAGCCCGTTAAGGAGGCAAATTGACATAATTGAACAGCATCATGCTCTGATCCAATGATAATTAAATGAAAACGTGGCTTTAATGTTTGTGTATAGGTAGATAATGATTTATCTAATTGAACATTAGAAAAAGCAAAAATTTTTCTTTCAAAATGAAACTCAGAACCTATACCTGACTGAATTCCTTCTGTTTTGGTATAAAATGAAGCTATTTCTAATGTTTGTCTCTTGTGTAAAACAGTTTCTAATGCATCCCAAACTGCTGCATCAGGAGAAAAAGGTTCCAAAAGAATATACAGAATACCTTCGCATCCCAGTCGGTACCTTCCATCATAAACCATGATTTTTGCTTTATTATCTAATAAAACCGACTGAGATTGTTTGAGGATTTCATTTTCAACACAGCCTCCGCTTACAGCCCCAACCATTGTATTATTTTCAAAAACAAGCATACGAACACCCGGTCTTCTGTACGAAGAGCCTTCAATAGCTACAACGGTTGCCATAATGCTTTTAAGACCCTTTTTTTGGGCTAAAATGTACGATTCTTTTACTTTTAATAATTCGTGCATCATATTATTAATCCTTTTTTTAAATAATTTTTTTGCAGTTTTTTATTTTGTAATTAATTGGATTACAATATAATATATTCATTTGTTTAAAGTAAAACAAATATTCATTTAAAATCTCAAATCTCTTTTGATTTCATGAATTAAACTGCTCCAAGGCTAAAAGGTAAAGTTCTGATTCGTTTGCCGGTCAAATCAAAAATAGCATTGGTTAGTGCTTGCGCAAAAGGCGGAAGTGCCGGTTCGCCAACTCCGCCCGCATCTTCTTCATTGTCTATGATGAATACTTCTATGGATGGAATTTCATTAATACGCGGCATTGGATAATCATAAAAATTATGCTGTTCTACTACATTGTCTTTAAATGTAATCTGATGTGTCGTTGCAGCACCCAATCCCATGACAATGGAACCTTCAACCTGAGCCTGAATAATATCCGGATTCACATACCAGCCACAATCCATGACAGCCCAGACTTTATCAATTTTTACACCACCATCAGGATTTTTAGAAACTTTTACAACCTGCCCTACTGTCGAGTTGAAACATTCTGTAATAGCGACGCCGTATCCTTCGTTTTTTTTACGCTTTTTCCAGCCAGAAACCTCTTCCATTTTATCAATTAACTTTTGACAGCGCTCTTCCTGCAAATGTTCGCGACGAAATTCCAACGGATCTTTTCCTGCTTCATTCGCCATTTCATCAATAAAACTTTCGTAGGCAAATCCGTTTGTAGAAGCATATACAGATCTCCAAAAACTAGTTGGAATCGTAGTTTCAAAAAGAACATCAGAAATACTTAAATTTCTGATACTTTCATAATAAGGCTTTAAAAATCCTTCACTTGTGCTTCCATTAGGCTTTGTCTTCGAACCTCCACTCCAGTGACCATTATTTTGACCTGCCATTCTGAATTTCAATGCGTCAATTTTTCCGTTTGCAATAGTTCCTTCACAGCGATAAGACATACCCGGACGAAAAGGTCCTAAAGTCGCATCGTCCTCACGTGTCCAGATTACCTGAACGGGACCGCCTAATTCTTTTGAAACTGCAACTGCTTCGTACGGATAATCATTCATGGCTTTACGCCCGAAACCGCCTCCAAGAAAAGTCATATTAACGATTACTTTTTCTTTGGCTATACCAAATTGTTTACTCACGTAATCCTGAACCCAGCCAGGTGCTTGTATTGGCCCCCAAACTTCAATCGAATCACCTTTATGATGTGCAATGCAATTGATTGGCTCCATAGCAACGTGTGATTGATACGGAGTTTGATAAACAACATCTATTTTTTTTGCTGCTTTGGATAACATTTCAGAAGGATTCCCTTGCGTTTTAAGAGTCATCCCTTCTTCTGTATTGAGAAGATTGTTTTGGGTTTCGAATATCTCTGGCGTACTCCAGTGTTTAAAACCGCTGCTGTCCCACTCTACTTTTAATTGCTTTCTGCCCTCAAGAGCAGCCCAGGTTGAAGTAGCGACTACGGCAACACCTTCACGCATGTGTTCGTAATACCCCATTTTTACTTTAAAAACGCGTTTCACGCCCGGAACTTTTAAGGCAGCGGTTGGATCAAAACTTTTAACTTTTCCAAAATAGCGGGGATCACGTTCCACAGAGGCAAATAACATTCCGGGAATTCTTTTATCAAGTCCGAAAATTAATTCACCATTGGTTTTAAGTGGTGTGTCAATTCTTTTTAGAGGTTTTCTAATTAATTTATATTCAGAAATTTTCTTCAGTTTTGGTTCTTTTGGTACTTCCAGTTTTGAGGCAGCTTCCGCAAGTTCACCATAATGTAATTTTTTCCCTGATGGTTTATGAATAACATGTCCGGATTCTGCATAGCAATCAGAGACAGAAACATTCCATTTTGTAGCTGCAGCAGCAATAAGCATTTCACGTGCGCCGGCACTTAATTTTAGTAGTTTTTTATACGCAGAACGAATTGTTGAGCTTCCTCCTGTAATTTGCCCGCCATATTTTTTTTCGTTACCAATTGCAAAAATAACATTGATGTCTTTCATGTCAACTTCAAGTTCTTCCGCTACAATTTGCGGCACCGACTGATAAGAACCCTGCCCCATCTCTGCCCTGTGGTTTACAATGGTCACTTTTCCTGACGGATTGATAATAATCCAGGGGCATAATTCAATTTCTGATTCACTCAGTTCTGAAGGTCTTACCAGTACTGGTGCTCCATCTGCTGGAAAGTAAAAACCAAGACAAAGTGCTGCCCCTCCCAATCCGGTAAGTTTTAGAAAGTTTCGTCTTGTAGCATCTATATTGTTATTTTTAGTCATCGGGATAATCAATTAAATTAAGGCAATACTATTTTGCAGGAGCATAAGCACCTGTTTGTAACCATGTAATCCAGGCTTTTTTAAACTGGGCATGCGTCAATGGCGGAACAGTTCTTCCTTTACCCATGTTCCAGCCTGCTTTTACCAAACCGTCATCTGCATGTGCTATAAGTTGTTGCAGGTCTTTATGTCCATTAAGTTTTGGATCCACTAATTGTTTGGCCAATTCGTGAGGTGTTTTTCCTTCGAAAACCATTTTCATATCTGCAGGAGGTAAATGCCATTCAGGATTTCCAGGTGGTGTATGCAATCCCGGACTGTTTGATGGCTGATGGCAATTGGCACATTTCATTGCATATACGCCCTTTCCGTCTTTGCCTCGTTTAGTCTGCATGCTGTGAACAACACTATTATCACCCTGCAGCGGAATATCCCCTTTTGGATGGCAATTGACACAACGCGGACTCATTAGCACTTTATATACTTGCTTAAATGCTGCAACAGATGCTATGCTGTCTTTTTTTATCGGCACAATGGCAACATATTCTTTTTCTGTGATCCGATGCTGCGAAACGGTAAAGGCCAGTCCAATGCCTGAGACTAATATTAGGGCTATCAATATAAATTTAATTTTTGCTGACATAGTTTTTTTATTTACTGCTTCCTGATCAGATTTTGTTTTTCTCCTGCATTTGTGAAGCCAGATGTATGGCTTTACGAATTCGTGGATAAGTACCGCATCTGCAGATATTTCCGGCCATAGCATCGTCTATATCCTGATCACTCGGATTTGGGTTTTCCCGAAGAAGTACTGCTGCTGACATGATTTGTCCCGAATGGCAATATCCGCATTGAGGAACGTCGATTTCCTGCCAGGCTTTTTGCGCCGGATGATCGTTATTTTGAGATAATCCTTCTATGGTAACTACATTTTTGCCTTTGGCACGGCTCATTTTGGTCACACAGGAACGAACAGCCTCACCATCCAGATGCACTACACACGCTCCGCATTGAGCGACACCACAGCCAAATTTTGTTCCGGTAAGTCCCAGCGTATCCCGAATTGCCCAAAGTAACGGCATTTCAGGGCTTACATCAAGGTTTTCAGATTTGCCGTTTACAGTTAGTTGTATCATAATAAAGTCTGATTTTTTAAGATTAACAATCATCCGGTTTTAATCGGTCAATTTTGGTTTCCTAATTTACAAAAAAAAATAAAAACGACTGAATGGGTATTGCTATTTGGCATCGTTCTAAAAAGCATCTTAAAAGCCTATTTTAGGTCTGTTAAAAATCACTCTCCCTATTTGTAACAATCTGATAATAATATAATTAATAATATTAAAAGTATAAGTTTTTGTTTACTATCAGTTTTAGATTTGTAACTATCAACTTTAAAAAGAAGCTATGAATATTTCAAATCATAAAACCAATGTTGAAGAGAGTTCCAGAACATCTTCGAAAAAAACGGATACGAAATCGACATCTTCAAGAGCCAACGAGAAATCAAGCATCGAAACAAGAAAATCAGTACTGATGAAAAAATAATTTTAAATTTTATTGTTATGATTGAAGAAACCCACGAATATTTCGGTCGGGACGACCGCAATTTTCACCCGGAAGAACAACGGATTATTAGGGACACTATAGAAAATAAAGAACCTGCAATTAGTCAGGAGTTTGGATCGGGTACTACAGACACTTATTCAAAAAAAGAGAATTACCATGATCAGGCAGATAGTGAAAACGATGCTGAAAATGACAATACTAAGGATCAGGATATCGAGTTAGATAAGGAATTAAAAAATTATTCAGATGAGGATTTTGATAAAAAAGACAAATCTGATTCCTGATCAGAAAACGTAATTACAATTATAAAATTAAATATTATGCCAGGAAAAAGTCCGGGTCCGCAAGTTAAAGATAAGGACCAATACGAAGCACTGCGCGATAAAGGGTACAGTAAACAAAAATCTGCGCGAATAGCGAACAGTCAGGGAGCCGAAAAAAGAGGTGGCAAAGCAGGCGACTACGATGACAGAACCAAACAGGATCTTTATAAAGAAGCCAAAAAAGTTGGAATTAAAGGAAGATCCAGTATGACCAAAGGACAATTAGCACACGCATTACGCAATAACTAATTAAGTCTAAAGTTTGAAAGTCCAAAGTCCAAAGTTGAATACGGTACGTGCTGTACTTCTGACTTTAGACTTTGGACTTTTTAGTCAAATTCTTACATTTGCACTTTCAAATAAAAACCTCGGCAAATGTGAATAAATAATTTCTTTCAGATATAAAGACAGCAGCCAGACTTTGGTTCTTGCTATTTTATTAATGCTTAAGAAAGAGATTTATGATTATTCTACAAAACATTTCATATACACATTCTAATAAAGAATTGCTGTTCAGCAACATCAGTTTAACAGTAAATAACGGAAACAAAACAGCCTTAGTGGGGCATAATGGTTCCGGAAAATCAACATTGCTAAAAATTATCGCAGGAGAATTATTTCCGTCAGGCGGAATACTGGATACTGATACAAACCCGTATTATATTCCACAGATTTTCGGACAATACAATCATTTGACCATTGCAGAAGCTTTACAGATTGATCAGAAACTTATTGCGTTGCATGAAATTCTGGAAGGCAATGTTACGGAAGCAAATCTCAATTTACTCAATGACGATTGGACTATCGAGGATCGCTGTAATGAAGCCTTGAAGTATTGGCACCTAAATGATTTAGAATTAACTCAAAAGCTGGAATTTTTAAGCGGAGGCGAAAAAACAAAAGTTTTCCTCGCCGGCATCATGATTCATCAGCCCAAACTTATATTGCTTGATGAACCCAGCAATCATCTGGACGTTCAAGGCAGAGCGTTGTTGTATCAGTTTATAAAAGCCTCATTAGCTACAATGCTTATCGTCAGCCATGACCGCAAATTATTGAATTTACTTCATATAACCTGTGAATTAAAGTCGAGCGGAATCAAATCATATGGAGGTAATTACGACTTCTATCTGGAGCAGAAAAACATCGAAAAAGAGGCATTGGCACAAGATATCCATTCG
>CBFGNY010000154.1:0-11729 GCA_965650235.1 uncultured Flavobacterium sp.
AAGATGTTTATGAATGTGCACTCCTGCTTTTACAGGAACTTCAGGATCATTTTTGTCATGAATTACCAAAACAGGAATTTCTAATTCTTTTGCGGCCTTATAAGCAGAAAAATCATTCATCTTTACCTGATATTTTGCTTCGAAATACTCACGTAGCCGAATACTAATTTCGGGTTTTAATTTCAATTTAAAAATAAAATCATCCAAAATATCCTGTACAATATCACCACTGCCAATCACTACTGCTTTTTTTACAGCCAAACCATTTTTAAGCGCATTCAAAACTGACATTCCACCTAATGAATGACCAATTGCAATTTCAAAGGGACCATATTGTTTTTCAATTTCAAGAACAGATTCTATGAACTCAGACATAATCGTAGATTTTCCTTCTGATTTTCCATGTGCCGGAGCGTCAAAACTCACTACTGAATAACCATTTTCCAATAAGGTATCGGCTATTTTAAATAACTGTGTGCCTCGACCTGACCAGCCATGAACCAGCAATATTTTTTTATTACTTTTTCCATATTCATAAACGGTAATTTTTTTATTGATTGAAGGAATTTGAATCGTTTTTTGAACACTTTCCGAATCCATTTTTAATTCTCTTTTTGGAATTTTATGTTTTATAGGTGTTGTAAAAAGTTTTGCGGCATATACGGTAACCAGTTTATTGGAAATAAGAGCACATAATTTGGTAGATAGAAGAATAAAGAATGGGATTTTTAAAGATTTTGTAGGATTAGGTGTTTTTTTTGGCATAATGATAATTTTTATCTGAAGGCTGTATTCTATTTATTTTTTCCTAAATTTAAAAAACATAAAAGTACCACAATTACCAATAGTTTTCGTATAAATTTAGTGGTTTCCAATTTTAAAATAATTGTTTTAAATGAAAATAGTTCATATCAGTGCAGAATGTTATCCAATGGCCAAAGTGGGCGGTTTGGCCGATGTGGTTGGTGCATTGCCAAAATATCAAAAAAATGCAGGTCATGATGTTAAAGTAGTAGTGCCAGCTTATGACACCAGGTTTAAAAACGAAAATGTTTTTGAAAATGTATATTCAGGCAATGTCAAATTAGGAAATTTTGATTTTCCTTTTAGTGTTTTAAAAGAAACAACTGATAAACTGGGATATGAATTATACCTTATCCAAATCAATGAATTATTTAACAGACCAAATGTATATGGTTATGAAGATGATATTGAACGCTTTTTATCCTTTCAAATCGCAACTTTAGATTGGTTTTTGGCGGAAAATTTGATTCCGGATGTCATCAATTGCCACGATCATCATACAGGATTGATTCCGTTTATGCTTAAATACGGCTATAAATATGAAGTATTAAGTAATGTAAGAACCGTTATTACCATTCATAATGGACTATATCAAGGTTGGTTCGATTATGATAAAATGAATTACCTGCCTGAGTTTGATGTACGCCACGCTGGATTTTTAGAATGGGATAATTCCCTGAATTCATTAGCCGTAGCGATCAAATGCGCACATGCTGTTACGACTGTTTCTCCCAGTTATCTGGATGAAATCAATATTTCGGCAAATGGATTAGAATCATTATTCAATAGTGTACGCAGTAAATCCAAAGGAATTCTAAACGGCATAGACATCGAAGTCTGGAATCCATTAACAGATAAAATGCTTGAAGAACATTTTTCTATTGAGGATTTTGAAGAGGGAAAACAAAGAAATAAAGAAAAATTATGCGAGCGTTTTGACTTAGATCCCGCGAAACCATTATTTAGTTTTATTGGACGATTGTTTGATGAAAAAGGAGGTGATCTTTTGCCACAGGCTTCGGCAATAGCTTTATCTGAAAACTTTGAAAATATCAATATCTTAATTTTAGGTTCAGGAAATCCTGATATCGAAACACAATTATTACAATTAAAAGAAGAATACAAAAGAAATTACAATGTTTTTATAGGATATAATGAAGAATTAGCGCACTTGATTTACGCAGGTTCCGATTTTATTTTAATGCCGTCTAGAGTAGAACCTTGTGGACTAAATCAGATGTATGCTTTGCGTTACGGAACAGTTCCGATTGTAAGAAGAACAGGAGGTCTTCGTGATACTGTAATTGATTTTGGTGACGATGGAAATGGAGTTTGCCATGATCAGGCTTCGGTGGGCGATGTATGTTATTCAATTAATCGAGCTGTAAAACTCTATGCTGATAATGAGGTATTTAATAACATAAGAAAAAAAGGAATGGCAATCGACCATTCGTGGGAAAGAGTTTGTCAAGAATATATCGAAATATACAATCAAATAATTCAGAAAAATGAAAACTAATAAAAAAGGAGTAGTTGCAATTATTTTAGGAGGCGGTCAGGGATCACGTTTGTATCCGTTAACAGAAACGAGATCGAAACCGGCCGTTCCCATTGGAGGAAAATACAGATTAGTAGATATTCCGATATCCAATTGCATCAATTCAGATATTTTTAAAATATTCGTGTTGACTCAGTTCAATTCGGCATCATTAAACGCACACATCAAAAACACTTTTAATTTCAGTATTTTCAGCCAGTCATTTGTTGATATTTTAGCTGCAGAGCAGACTCCGGACAATCCAACGTGGTTTCAGGGAACTGCAGATGCTGTTCGCCAATGTATGTCACATTTTTTAAAACATGATTTTGAATATGCCTTAATTTTATCAGGTGATCAGTTGTACCAAATGGATTTTAACGAAATGCTGGACGCGCACATTGCTGCTAATGTGCAAATGTCAATTGCTACTTTACCAGTAAACGCTAAAGACGCCCCAGATTTTGGAATCCTTAAAAGCAATAGTGAAAGTTGTATTGAAGCTTTTATAGAAAAACCACATACTTCACTTTTGCCTGAATGGGAATCTGAGGTTAGTGAAGAAATGCAGGCAAAAGGAAAGATATATTTGGCATCAATGGGGATTTATATCTTCAACCGTCAATTATTAGAAGATTTGATGGCAGATCCGGATACCAAGGATTTTGGAAAAGAAATTATTCCGCAAGCAGTTGGAAAACACAAAATTCTCAGCTATCAATATGAAGGGTATTGGACAGATATCGGAAATATAGAATCGTTTTTTGAAGCAAATATTGGTTTAACAGCTGATATTCCTGAATTTAATCTGTTTGATAATGATAATAAGATTTTCACACGTCCAAGGTTATTGCCGCCGTCAAAATTCAGAAATTCAAATATCAATCAATCTTTAATTTCCGAAGGATCTTTTATTAATGCCAAGGAAATAAAAAGTTCAGTAATTGGTATTCGTTCCCGAATTGGGAACGGAACTGTAATTCAGCATTCATATGTAATGGGTAATGATTTTTATCAGGATCTTGATGAAATGAATCAGGATACTATCAACGGTAAAAATCATATCGGAATCGGGGAGAATTGTTTTATAAAAAATGCTTTAATTGATAAAAATGTACGTATAGGAAACAATGTTCATATTAATGGAGGCAAGCATTTAGAAAATTTCACAAATGAATTATACAGTATAAAAGACGGTATTGTGGTTATCAAAAAAGATGCTATTCTTCCGGATAATTTTCGTATTGATTGATGTTTTAATCCTTAGCAATTAGTTCTTAGTCCCTAGTGATTAGGAAAGAGTTTTACTTTGAACTAAAAACTAATTATTATGGGGCTAAAGACTACTAATCAGAAAAAAAACAACTAATTACTAAGTACTAGGTACTAATTACTAAGAACTAATATGTCCAACGTTATTACGCATTCTCTATTTACTGATTTTGATATCGACTTATTCAAAGCAGGGAAACACTTCAAATTATACGAAAAGCTCGGTGCACACTTAGTGGAAGTTGATGGAGTAAAAGGCGTTTATTTTGCCGTTTGGGCACCTACAGCGCAATCTGTTTCGGTTGTGGGTGATTTTAATTATTGGACACAAGGCGAACATTTGCTTCAGGTGCGTTGGGACTCTTCGGGGATCTGGGAAGGTTTTATTCCGAATTTAACCAAAGGGGCAATTTACAAATATAAAATCCAGTCAAATATTGATGGAGTTGTAACTGAAAAAGCAGACCCATTTTCTTTATACTGCGAAAAACCGCCTCATACCGCTTCTGTAGTTTGGGATCTAGACTATAACTGGAAAGATGAGAACTGGATGAAATCGCGTCAGGAACATAATGCTTTAGACAAGCCTTATTCGGTGTACGAAGTGCATTTGGGATCCTGGAAACGTGGCGATCATAATCGGTTTTTAACGTATTTGGAATTGGCTGATGATCTGGTAGCTTATGTTAAAGAAACAGGTTTTACGCATGTAGAATTTATGCCTATTATGGAATATCCATATGATCCTTCATGGGGCTATCAATTGGTAGGTTATTTTGCACCGACTTCCCGTTTTGGTAAACCGCAGGATTTTATGGTTTTGGTAGATAAGCTGCATCAGGCTGGGATTGGTGTGATTCTGGACTGGGTTCCATCGCATTTTCCTGATGATGCACACGGATTAGGATTTTTTGACGGCTCGCATTTATATGAACATCCTGACCGCAGAAAAGGCTATCACCCGGATTGGAAAAGTCTTGTTTTTAATTACGGACGTAATGAAGTACGTGCTTTTTTAATTAGTAATGCTGTTTTTTGGCTTCAAAATTATCATGTCGATGGTCTACGGGTTGATGCTGTAGCTTCGATGTTATATTTAGATTATTCCAGGAATGAAGGCGAGTGGGAACCTAATATTTATGGTGGAAGGGAAAATCTGGACACCATTAGTTTTCTTAAGGAATTTAATGAAGTTATTTATGCCAATTTTGATGGAGTTCAGACAATTGCCGAAGAAAGTACTTCGTTCCCCATGGTTTCCAGACCAACATTTACAGGAGGTTTGGGCTTCGGAATGAAATGGATGATGGGATGGATGCATGATACTTTAAAATATTTCCAAAAGGATGCTATATATAGAAAATATCATCAGAACGATTTAACATTTTCGATGACCTATGCGTTTACCGAAAATTTCATGCTGCCTTTTTCACATGATGAAGTAGTCTACGGAAAGCAATCTATTCTGAATAAAATGCCCGGTGACGAATGGCAGAAATTTGCCAATTTAAGATTGCTTTACGGCTATATGTTCACGCATCCCGGAACAAAATTATTGTTTATGGGATCTGAATTTGGGCAAAGTGCCGAATGGAATTTTGAGAATAGCCTTGACTGGCATTTACTGCAATACGATTATCATTCTGGAATTAAAAAAGTGATTACAGATTTGAACCAGTTATACAAATCACAGCCAGCTTTGTATGAAAAACAGTTTACCGGAGAAGGTTTTGAATGGATTAATTATTCTGATCATCAAAACACTGTTTTATCCTATATCCGAAAAGGAAATAACCCAGAAGAAAATTTAATTATTGTATGTAATTTCACTCCGGTTGTGCGTGAAAACTACAGAATTGGAGTTCCTCAAAAAGGAAAATTGAAAGAAATTTTTAATAGTGATTCACATCTTTACGGTGGCAGCGGAATAAGTAATTCAGGAGTATTCAATATTGAATCTTCAGCATATGATGGCAGGGATTATTCTGTCGAATTGATTTTGCCTCCATTAAGTGTTGCTGTTTATTCTTTTGATAAATAAATGACTTTTTAGAGTACTGTGATTTATGTTGTTTTTTAGGTTATAAATTACTGAATCATCGATTTTTTGACAGGCAATTTATCACTACATCAGAAAAAACGTTTTCGTGAATAAACCTATTATTCATAGTGGCTTACTTAGTTTTTTTGTATGTTTGAAACAAAACTGAGTGGGTTTAATTAATTAGTTAGCAATATGATTGTAAATACACAATTAGAATATAAAGGGGATTTATATCCGTCAAAAATTGTGTCGTTTGAACAACAGGGTGATTCCATTTTTTTCAATACGGACAATAAAGTAATCCTGAAAGTTACTGTTCTTAGAGATAGTTTGATTCGGTTTCGATTTACGACTAAGGGCTATTTTAGTAATGATTTTTCATATGCAATAGATAAAAGCCAATTACATGGCTATAATTTTCTTGAACTTACAGAAGAAGAAACTTTTTTCGAGATCAGGACCAGTAAGGTAAAATGTAAAATTCAGAAAACAGATCTTCGCTTATCTATTTATGATTTAAATGATCTGTTGATTCTGGAAGATGAACTTGGGTTTCATTGGGAAGAAAGTTATGAATATGGTGGAAATATAGTAAAAATGAGTAAGTCATCAAAAGATGGCGAATGTTTTTACGGCCTTGGAGATAAAGCCACACAAATGAATTTAAAGGGTAAAAGAGTAGAAAATTTTGCTACCGATCAATACGCGTATCAAAAAGATCAGGAGCCTTTGTATAAAGTCGTCCCTTTTTATATTGGATTGCATAATAAACAATCTTACGGTATTTTCTTTGACAATACCTTTAGGACCTTTTTTGATTTTTGTCAGGAAAGACGAAATGTAACAAGTTTCTGGGCTGAAGGCGGCGAAATGAATTACTATTTTGTTAATGGCCCACAAATGCAGGATGTGGTAACGACTTATACCGATTTAACAGGGAAACCGGAATTACCACCTCTTTGGGTCTTGGGATACCATCAGTGTAAATGGAGTTATTATCCTGAAAGCAAAGTCAAAGAAATCACATCTAAATTCAGGGAATTAAAAATTCCATGCGATGCCATTTATCTGGATATTGATTATATGGAAGGTTTTCGATGTTTTACATGGAATAAAAATTACTTTCCTGATCCAAAGAAAATGGTCGCTGAATTAGCCGAAGATGGTTTTAAAACCGTTGTAATCATAGATCCCGGAATCAAAATTGATAAAGATTATTGGGTTTATAAAGAAGGTTTAGAGAAGGATTATTTTTGCAAAAGAGCCGATGGCCCTTATATGAAAGGAAAAGTCTGGCCAGGAGAATGTAATTTTCCTGATTATACAAATCCTGTCGTTCGCGAATGGTGGGCTGGATTATTTAAAGAATTAATTTCGGATATTGGTGTAAAAGGTGTTTGGAACGATATGAATGAACCTGCAGTTATGGAGGTTCCCAATAAAACTTTCCCAATGGATGTTCGCCATGATTATGATGGAAATCCGTGCAGCCACAGAAAAGCACACAATATTTACGGAACCCAGATGGCAAGAGCTACCTATCATGGTGTAAAACGATTTGCTTATCCAAAACGTCCGTTTGTTATTACAAGGTCAGCTTATTCAGGAGCTCAGCGTTATACATCATCCTGGACAGGAGATAATGTAGCAACCTGGGAACATTTATGGATAGCCAATATCCAGGTGCAGCGTATGTGTATTTCGGGAATGGGGTTCACAGGTTCTGATATTGGTGGATTTGCCGAACAGCCAACAGGTGAATTATACGCACGCTGGATTCAGCTAGGTGTTTTTCATCCTTTTTGCAGAACACATTCATCAGGCGATCATGGAAATCAGGAACCTTGGGCATTTGATGAAGAAGTAATTAATATTACCAGAAAGTTCGTGAGCTTGCGTTACCAGTTATTGCCTTATTTGTACACCATGTTCTGGCAATATATCGAAGAGGGAATTCCAATGCTGAAACCTTTAGTTTATTACGATCAGGAGGATACACAAACGCATTATCGCAACGATGAATTTATATTTGGAAACCAAATATTAGTGTGTCCTATTCTTGAGCCTAATGCTGTTGGAAGAAGAATGTATATTCCAAGAGGGGAGTGGTATAACTACTGGACAAATGAATTATCAACTGGCGGCAGGGAAGTATGGATTGATACAAAATTCGATGAGATTCCGCTTTTTGTAAAAGCAGGTGCTATTATTCCGAAATATCCCGTTCAGCAATATGTTGGAGAGCTTGAATTTGATGAATTGACACTTGATCTATATTTCAAAATTGGAAAAGAACAATCATTTGTATATGAAGATGCTCAGGATGGTTACGATTATAAAAAAGGCCGTTACAGTTTTTTATCTTTCCGAACTATTGGAAAAGAAAAGGAACTTATTGTTCAGTTGCATAAGGAAGGCAAATATGATACACCATATAATAAATACAAAATCAACTTAATTGGACTGCCTTTTAAAATTACTGAAATACAAATTGATAATGAAAAAGTCGAATTTGATTCAGTTACTTTAGAAGCAAATCATTTCTTAATTGTTGATAAAGAGTTTAATGAACTCCATATTAGTGGGGAATAATTATAATACCTAAACAAAACAGCGAAGCTTATAATTTAGGCTTCGCTGTTTTGTTTGTCCAAAAGAGTTTATTTTACTTCTTTTAAAGCATTAATTTCAGTCGCAGAAACTTTAATTACCGTTCCATGTCGTGTCCCTGAAGGAAAACTAACCTGCTCTGAAATATCTTCCCAGCCTTTAGAAGTTTCTTTTACCGCACCATATTTTTTTTGAGTATACTTATCAAAATAAACAATCCATTTGTTGTCTATTTTGATAGCTGTTGGACCTTCAGCCCAATAATCTCCTGTGATAGGCTCGCTCGCTTTTGTGTATGGTCCTTCCAGTTTTTTACTGGCGGCTATTTTTAAATTTTTCTGAACTGGTACTTTTGTTTCGTCTTTCAAATACATCCTAAATCCATTATCTGTTTTTACAATTGAAGCATCGATAACATTAAATCCAGGTTCATAAAGTAATTTGGTTTTAGAGAATTTTTTAAAATCTTTTGTGGTAGTGTAATAAATCCTGTGATTATACCCTTTTTCTTCCTCTGATTTTGTTTGTAAAAATTTTCCATCAATAGTAGAGGCCCAATAAATCATATACGTTTTTGACTTTTCATCATATGTAATTTCAGGAGCCCAGGTATTTCTTGTTTTTTCTTCATGAACCATCACGGGAATGAATTCCTGCTTAGACCAATGAATCAAATCTTTTGAAGAAGCGTAACCAATACCTTTATCTGTCCAGCTCACTGTCCAAACCATGTGGTATAATCCGTCGCCACCTTTGATGACACAAGGGTCTCTCATTAGTTTGTCTTTTCCAACTTCAGGAGTTAAAAAAGAAGCATCGTTTTTTAAAGCATTCCATTTATAACCATCTTCACTATAAGCTAAGTGTAAACCATCTTCTCCATTACCTTTAAAATAGGTGAATACATAGCCGTCTGATTTTAAAATGTAATTATTGACAGCCAGCCATTTTTCACAGGCTTTTGGCCACGATGCATTGGTTCCTTTTACTCCTAAACCAAAACCGTGTCCTCCGTTTTCATACAAATGCATTTCTGCTAAAACTTTTTCTTTTTTTAGGGCTAAATAATAATTAATACTGTTTTCTACAGGAACGGCTTTATCATCTGTAGCGTGAACTAAAAATGTTTTTGGAGTATCTGCAGTTATTTGTTTTTCATTCGAATATTTTTCAACTGCTTCATTGTTTGCATTTTTTCCTAACAAATTATCTTTGGAGCCTTGATGCGTAATTCCTTCCTGCATGGAAATTACAGGATAAATTAAAATTGAAAAATTTGGTTTTGCACTGGTTGTATCTGAAGCAGTGTAGACCTTATCGTTGTAATGCGTGGATAAAGTAGCAGCTAAATGACCACCAGCAGAAAATCCCATAATACCAATTTTGTTAGGATTTAGTTTCCATTTAACAGCATTTCGGCGTAGCAATCTTACCGCTTCCTGAGCATCCTGCAAAGGGGCAACCGTTTTGTTTTTCATAATCAAATCGCTTGGCAATCTGTATTTTAAAACAAAAGCATTAATTCCTAAGCTGTTAAACCATTCTGCAACCTTATAGCCTTCTTTGTCAATGGAAAGCATTCCGTAAGCGCCTCCGGGGCATATTATAACAGATGTTCCGTTTGAGTTTTCTGCATCTGCAAAATAAACTGCCAGGGTAGGTGTTGTTACTTTACGCACATCCACAGGAATGCCTTCTTTATTGGTAACTATTTTCTCTGTATATTCTTTAGATTCAAGAGCATCAGGGACTTTATCCCACAAAGGAATTTCCTTTTTTTGGGAAAAAGCAGAAAAGCTCATCCCTAAAGAAAGACAAAATACTACTGCTTTGATTCGGTTTAAATTATTTAATTTTTTCATAAAATTCTATTTCAACAATACGTAATTGTCCTTTAGCATTTACTGCTGTTGGGTCTTTAAATAAATCTAAATCTTTGTTGGCTTCCACTTCAACAATTTTAGAAAATCCATCTTTTTCAGTGTTTGATCCGATGAGTTCAATTGTAATTTTTTCAGCTAAAACGGGTTCTAAAGGAATCGTAATATATCCTAAACTTTGCGTTGTATTGCCTTTAAAAACTTCTTTTCCATCTGCTAAAATACGAATTGGATAGATTTTAGATCTCCAACCCGTTAATTTTATTACACATTCGTTCACCATTGAAGGTTTTGATAGTGTATAGGTTATTGAACCGTTTTTTGCATTCCCATCATTTTTCCATTCAGTCAGTTCGTTGTCATCATAACTTTTAAAAGCATCATTATTATTAGAAGGAGACGAAGCACTTACAATAGCAACAGTATTTCTTTTTGGAGTATAAGATGGTGTTTTAGGAGTTGGCCCTCTTTCTAAATTTGAAGCTAAATTAACACCCGGAATCGCTGTTGAGAGTCCATCTTGCGTTTTAGTAGGTTTGCTTTCAAAAGTCAGTTCTGCCGATTTTAATCCTTTGCCTGTAGCCGAAATTTTTATTTTACCGCCAGTTATCATCGATTGCACCATTACTCTATTAATGCCGTTTTCTACTGGTATATCTTTAGAAAGGATATAATTTTTAGGACCTTGAGCAATTCCGCCTAACCAGGTAACCGGACCATCAACAGAAAAACTTATCATGTCATTACTGATTGGACAGCGATTTCCATTTTTGTCAACAACTTCAACATCAATCAAAGCTATATCTGCACCATCGGCTAAAAATCCTTGTTGCTGGGTAGTTAATTTTAGTTTAATTTCTGCGGGGTTTCCAACAGTTATTTTTGAATCTTCACTCAAAATTTTTCCTTTTTCATCATAACCAATTGTTTTTATAGTACCTTCTTTAAAATGCATATTTTCAAAAGTAAATAGAAACTGGTTGCTTTGTTTTCCAAAACCTTGTGATGTTTCATTGATAAAAAGTTCAACTTTGGAAGCTGTCGAAACTACATAAATATTTTTGGCCACTTTATCAGCGTAGTTCCAATGTCCCATGATGTGAGTACGGTGTTTTTCGATATCAACCCAACCATCCCACATGACCTGATGAGCCCAGAATCCGTCTTTTGGAATACGCATGGCATCTACTTCGCCACTGGTTCTGTAATTCGATTCGCCTCTGTGATGTGTATTAGAATCAGAAAAAATAATATTAACACCACCTGAATTTACTCTTTTTCCCGTACCCGGTCTTTCTCTGTAATAATCATACCAGCGTACAACATTTTCGATTGCATGACGGTCCTGATTGTGATTGTAATCTTCGGCAGGTTTGTCTCGATATAAAGGACCAACACCTTCTTTGTGGAAAGGAGGTGAGAATTCGTCCCAATATTTGCGCAAGCCTTCATCTCTGGAATATTCGGTAGCCCACAAAGGTATTTTAGCACTTTTATTAATGTAAAGCATTTCTCCGCCATATTCGGCTTCTTTGCTGTCGAGCATTTCTCGGGAACCAATAGCACGTCCGCCATTCGGATC
>CBFGNY010000155.1:0-11038 GCA_965650235.1 uncultured Flavobacterium sp.
ATCTTTAATCAAACCACAACAGTATCTTTCGCGCTTCGTGCGACATAAACAATATCGTGTTTTCTAATCTTTAATCAAACCACAACTGAAAGCTACTGCATCCCTGTTGGGCGGATGCCATACCTTTCAGTTGTGGTTTGGCTGTTTAAGAC
Source organism: uncultured Flavobacterium sp. (assembly GCA_965650235.1). Taxonomy (GTDB): domain Bacteria; phylum Bacteroidota; class Bacteroidia; order Flavobacteriales; family Flavobacteriaceae; genus Flavobacterium. Next base: position 153 of record CBFGNY010000155.1, read on the forward strand.
TACGAAAAACTGTATGTCAAAGAACTTCTTTAATTCAGACTAGACCTAATCTCTTTTTAAATTCTAATAGCATTTCTTCTTTAGTTTGCCTTTTTGCTAAACCACTTTTCTCAGCTCTATCTAATTTTGCTTGAATTTTCTCTATTTGTTCTTTTGTTAATTTTGATTCCTCCATAATTATATTTTTTCAAACTTCCCCGAAGGTAAAACTCTAAAATCAATTCCTTCAACAAATGCAGAAAATTGACTATGATTCATTTTTCTTGTTGGCTTATTTTCTTCTAATTTGAAAGCACCATCTGGTTTAAAATTATCTTTTTTTATTTCGTCGGACTTTCTGGCTTCTTTATTATGTCTAAACATTATTGACCCAAATTCATATAATTTACCTGAAACAACTTGCCTTTGTATTGACAAACCTTCAATAATATAAACCCTTCCTTTCAAGTCAATTATATCGGTAATATCTTTCGGCTTTTCTATTTCTTTATCATAAAAAACAACTTGTTTTCCTCTTTTTAAAACTACATCACGATTATTACTTTTAGCAATTGGAATCTGTACTTTTTTACCTTTAATTTCTTTTTCTTTATTTATTGGGTAATTCCCCTGACCCTGTTTAATTAGTTTTGCTAAATTAAAATTATTAATCAATTCAAAATCTCGTTTACCATCTAACTCATAAATAGCCATACAATAATTCTCATCATTCTGTCCATAGACATTTTGCTTGTGTTCGTGTCGAGATTTTGATAAATCACTATGCGTTTTAATTTTTAAAGGATTTTTTACTGCTGTTGCAAAAACACGTACTTTATTAATTGGAATACCAACTATTTTTTTTTCTTCATTTGGCTCTCTCATCCAAATAGTTGTTCCTTCTTTGATAACAGCGACTTTTTTTCCTTGGACAGTTTTAAAAGTTATTATTCCATTTTCGACAGCCTCTTGGATTTTTTGAGAAACAACTGAATCAACTATATTTTTAATATCATTATCCGATAATTTTGTCAATGCTTTTCTAATTACAAAACTTATTTCGTAATTCTCTTTTTTATCTTTCTTCAAAATAAAAGCCCCATTTGTACTTTTTATAGGTTTATTGTTCTCATCCAATCTAGGTGTTTTAATTGCACCATAGATACCATCTTGGTGTAAAGAACCACGAATAGTATCGCCTTGTTTATATATTGGAATTTTCTTGTAAATAACATTCCCTTTTACATCAAACAAGTACTCATAATATAAGGTTTCATTTTTATTCCTTTGAATTTTAAAATAATCTTTACCTTCAATTTTTGATAAAATCTCAACTTCGTTTAATCTTTTACCAAAAATTGGAATTGCATTTCCACTTTTATCCAATAAATTTTCATCTCGAAATTGCTTCTTCCCTCTAATTCTAACAATTTTTTTAGACTGTTTTTTTACATTATCTGGTGTATAATGTGATACTAAAATTTCTTCTTCAATCTTTTTTAAATCTTCTTTAAAAGTTTTCCAAGGTTTAGAATCGGCTAATAATTTTCGTGCTTCGCCAAGTTGTCCTTTGTCTTCTTGTGTCCAAGCATTTGCCAAAACATCATATTTTTCTTTGGTCATACAAGCAATTGTAATCGCATCGATAGTGTGATGTGTATGCTTGCTTCTGTCTTTTTCGTGGTAATATTTTTTTTCGTTTTCCTGAAAACTTTCTTGAATGCCCCAAATCTTTCTAAACTCCGCAACCATTCCTCCTTTTACGGATTCTACTCTTTTGAAATATGATTTTAAATAAGCTTGAGAATATTTTGTAATAATCCCTGTATCTGGAATTTGACTGTTCTTGAAACCAACTTTTGGTTCTTCCCAAACAAAACGATCATATTTTCCTTTTAAATAATCTCTTTTTAAAGTTAAATAATGTCTTCGTCTTATTTTCTTGTCTTTAAGCTCTTTGGTCGCTGCTGCTTTTATTGAACGAGAAATTATTTCAATTTCCTTAGTCAAATTATTTGATTCTTCTTTCCAATGTGCAATTCTTGGTAATATCTCGAGATAATTATTTAACTCAAAAGGCATTTTATTTCCTTTAATTTCTCTATTGAACTTTTGGCTACAAAGTGTTTTGTTCATTTGAGAATTATCTTGAGAGCGACTCCTTGGAACAGTATGCTCAAAATCATATTTGGGATCTTTTCCAATTATATCACAAATGCTTATATTCCTTCCCTCTTCATAAATTTCTTGCTTATTTTGCTCTAGCCAAAGTTGATATCGCAATAAATCATCTTCAGTTGGTTCAATCTCTTTTTTACATTCTTCAAAATATAGCTTCCTTATATCTTTAGCATATTCATCACGATTCTTTTTATTTTCATTCTGAAAATCTTGAATTCCCTTTCGTTTATTGGCATCATTTAATTCACGAGCCATTTCAATATGAATTATCGTTTTTTCATCAACTTGTCCTTCAAAAATCAAAGTATTTAAAACTTTTCGCAATTGATGCAAAGCACGCATTGCCATTGGATTTTTAATAGATGAAGTTAACGGGCTTCCTAAAACCACTTTTTCATTTCCGAACTCATCTTTAATGATTTTCTTTTTAAAGACTTCAATATCTGATGGATGATACATTTTTTTTAACTGTTTTGTATCACTGCAAAATATTTCCCCATCGTCATTTTTTCCTTTTATAAAATCTAAAACCTTTTCGTCTAAACGATTGATTTTTATATATTCATATTTTTTCAAATGATCAATTAGAATAGGAAATAGTTCATTTAAAATCGATTCTTTATCAGATTCAATTTTATGAAATTTTATAAAAGGGATCAATTTTATATCTAAATCGTTTTTAAACAATGGTTCAGCTTCTTTAGAATAAAATGTTTTTTTACCTTCTTCTTTATCTCCTAATTTATAATCTTTTATCAAACTGTTAATTGCTTCTAATTGCCCATTTTCAAAAGTGTGGTTTTCAATTATTTTAGCAATTTTATCTTGAATAAATTTTCTTTGAACCCCATCATTCCAAATAGATTCATCAACTATTTTTTCAATATTTGCCATAAAAACAGCATGAGAATACAACAACCCTTCCTTTACGTAAGGCAAAATTTTGGTAATTGCATTCAAACTCAAACTTGCAAAATCTTTTTTTAATCGAATTTTACTAAATGCTTTTGCATTTTTATCATCCAATCCTAATTTCTCTTTGGCATATTGAAACAAATAAATATCTGATGTAGAAACTGAAAGCAAATGCCATAAATCTTTATAATCTACAGTTCTATTTACTTCAATTCCTTTTGAGTTTTTACTCTTATATGAAATGGTTTTGGTTTTCCAATCTTCTCCAAAAATATTTTTTAATGATGCCGAAACTGGGCTTGCAGCAACAGTATCATAAGGCTTGTAATTAAACAAATAATGAAACTCATTGCTTTTAGACGATTTATAAAATCCAGAGGTTGCTCCTTTTGGAATAAGTTCTTTGGCTAAATCTTCAAAATTAAAATTGTCTTTCTTTCTTAAGAATTTAGAAATCAAACTTTGTTTCTCTTCTTGTGATAAAAACCGCAAAGTCTTTTCAGTTTGAGTCCCAATTTTAATAGTGTTCAAATATGTCCACATTCTATACTCTTCAAAATCAGGATGTGATATTGCGCAACGAGTTTTACTTTTTTCAAACGAACATTTTCCAATTAATCCTTTCTGTGATTTTAACGGTCGTTGGAAAAATATAGCTTTGTATAAATCTTTAGCTAATCCATTGTACTTTTTTTCAGGCAACAATTCATCGGCTGTAATTTCTCCAATTTCTTGTGTCTCACAAATTATGTTGAACTCTTCAAGGTAATGTTCTTCTCTCGAAGTATATTGATTTCTAATCTTACTTTTATTATATAAACTAAAGAAATATTGGCCTAATGTTTTGAAATTCCCGACAATCATAGCTTCGGAAATATCCTTGATTTTACCTTTAACCTTCCCTAAATCTTCTTTTTTATTTAATCTTGCAATAATTTCTTCTTTGGCTGTAACAAACTTATTTTCATTCTTTTTTAATATGATTTTAAGTGAATTATATATCTTTTTCAATTCTTTATCACCCTCATCTAAATCTTTTACAAAACCATCTTTATTGCTATAATCAACAATTCCTGTGTCATAAAAATAATCTTTTAGCCCAATTAGAATTTCAGTATTAGAATTACAATCTTCAATTAGTGAAATAATTTCGGGACAATGCTTTTCTAAAACACCATCACCTGATTGATCCAATCGATTACTTAAAAACCCTCTTCTTTGTGCGATATGATAAAAAGCTCTACCTAATTCAAACAATGAAACTTTTTGCTTACTGGCTCTATCTCTAAAAACATACGGATTAATATTTTCATCTTCATCAGTTCTCAACCATTTTAAAAATTCAGGATTCAATGGATATTTTTTAAAACCTGACTTTCTCCACTCTTCCACTTCTTCAACAGATAATGGGCACATATTATTTTTAGAAAGTACTTTTAGAGTTTCGTACTTTCTTAATTTTCTACGAAACTTTATTTTTCTCGCACTTCTAAAGCCAGTACGTTCAGCAGCACGCGAACTCTCGATTCCTTTTTCAGATTTCACTCCCTCCGAAAATATTCTAACTCCTTTGTCTAAAAGAGAAAAATCATTTTCATTCTTTTCTATAATTGCCCAACCAATACTATTTGTCCCTAAATCTAATCCTAATATTTTTGCCATATCTCTTAAAATTTAACATGAACGAAATATAGCACAAAAAAAATTAACACAATTACGGTTTACCATATTCAACCGAACTCATTTTTTGTATATATTTGTTACTGATTAAAATTTCTAATCTTTAATCTTATCACAATAAGGCTATATGCCGTAGATGAAAATCTTTAGTCCTGCTTCGGTGGGACTTTTTTTATGCTTAGTTTTTATTAACCCATAATCTGTCGATTGATCCTAAGCTCTAATTAAAAAGCAACTTCATTATTGATAAGTTATAAAAAAACAAAACCACTCGATGGAGTGGCTTTTTATGTGACCTTAACAGGAGGATTTGAAGCAGCTTTCAAATAATGCATCTTATATTCTAACGAGATTTGGAATTCAATTAGGATTTATTTTAAAAAATAGTGAAGACGTTGGACACGATCGTAACAGTAAAGAAAGGAAAAGTTTAAAGCAAAAAATAAGTAGCTTTAATATATAAAAGCAGCAAAGTCCTTATTTTCTTCTTTTAAAAGATGTTTGCTTTCTAAGCTTCTGAAATAATCATACGTAATTCTCATCCCTTGATGACGGCTTATTTTCGGTCTCCAGTTCAGGAGGTTTTCAGCCTTGCTAATATCTGGTTTTCGCTGCAAAGGATCATTTACCGGCAGCTCCTTATATATAATCTTTTGGGTTGTTCCCGTAAGTTTTATGATCTCTTCTGCGAAATCTTTTATAGTGATTTCATCGGGATTGCCAATATTTACAGGATAGGGATAATCAGAATGCAATAGTCTGAAAATGCCTTCTACCTGATCGTCTACATAACAAAATGATCGGGTCTGCAAACCATCACCAAAAACAGTAAGATCTTCTCCTCGCAAAGCCTGTCCTATAAAAGCAGGAATTACCCTGCCGTCGTTCAACCTCATTCTGGGGCCGTAGGTATTAAATATTCTGACAATCCTTGTTTCTACTCCGTGAAAAGTATGATAAGCCATCGTTATGGATTCCTGAAAACGTTTTGCTTCATCATAAACTCCTCTGGGACCAATAGTATTAACATTGCCATAGTATTCTTCGGTTTGCGGATGCACTAATGGATCTCCATACACTTCGGAGGTAGAAGCGATAAGGATTCTTGCTTTTTTTGATCTTGCCAATCCTAAAAGGTTATGTGTTCCCAGAGAACCTACCTTAAGAGTTTGAATTGGAATCTTTAAATAATCGATAGGGCTTGCCGGAGAAGCAAAATGTAAAATATAGTCAAGCTTGCCCGGTATATTTACGAATTTGGTTATATCATGATGATAAAACTCAAAGTTGTGGAGCTTAAACAGATGTTCTATATTTTTAAGACTGCCAGTAATAAGATTGTCCATACCTATTACAAAGTAACCTTCTTTAATAAACCTGTCGCAAAGATGAGATCCCAGAAAACCTGCAGCTCCGGTAATAAGTACCTTTTTCATAATATCAAGAGTAATTTTAAAATATTTAAAGAAGCCAATAGCCCCCAACGACATATATAATATTTATTTTTTTATGACTATCCGTTACTTGTACAACTTTGAGAATGGCACACGGATGACACGGATTTAAACCGATAAAAACGGATTTTTATAGTAATAGCAGCGACCCGAGCCCAAAAGGCGAACTGGCGAAGCAAAATCCGTCTAATCTGTGTCATCTGCGTCCTTCATTGGACATTAGTCCGTTTAGCGGATAGTCATATTATTTTTTTATTTTTATATTTATTTCCTCTTGCCATTTCCTGCCGGTTGCCGACAAAAATTCAGAATAGTTCCAGGAATTAAAATCAGGAATTATGGCATTGTCTTTAAAAAAGATATACGTTTCATCCTCAGGAATTGCATGCAGCATGAAGCCACAGTTCTTCATAAGCGATACTATACACTGATGATTGGGAACCCACCAGTTTGTGGGATCTCCGGCAAGACGATTCTCAATAAATGCCATATAGGGAAAAGCGGGATTTTTCAGGATTTCCCGGTCATGAAAACCTATATCTTCGGGTATATTCATTTCTTCATAACCCGGTACGGATAAGGTTTGAAATACCAGCATGTTTTTTACTTTCTGACTTACAATATCCATAGCCAGGACGGGGTACCTCATATGATAGAAAACTCCCATAAACCAAACCAGGTCAAAAGTTTCTTCAATAGTTACCAAATCATAGACCTGCATGTGGCGAAAAGTGATCCGGTGTGATAACCCAAACTTTTGTGCAGTCCATTTTGCCTGTTCAAGATAATGTACATCTACATCGATTGCCAATACTTCTGCACCACGTTTAGCAAATTCTATGGAGTAAAAACCGGCATTGCAGCCTATGTCCAGCACTTTCCAACCTGTAAGATCTTCAGGGACAGCTTCTTTTATTTTATTCCACTTAAACAAAGGAAAGTCCCCAAGGAAATGGTCCGGTGCAGTTTGGTTTCCATCAGGAAGATGAATATTGTGAAACCAGGGTTCAAGCGCCTTTATTTCTTCCTTTGTTGCCATCACATTGTAATTTTATTGGTTATTACCTCACTAACAGCCGTGTTTTTTCCTTTTACTTCACTGATATACAGGAGCATTTCTCTCACTCTTGCCTTTGCGGTATGGCTTTTTAATACTACTTCCCTGCAGTGTTTCCCGATTGCGATACGATGATCATCATTCATTGAAAAATAGTTCAGTACATCTTCTGACGATCTTGCAATCAGTATTTCTTTTCCTTCTTCAAATAAGGAAGTGAGCCCTTCCCAATAATCAGAAATGATCGGGACTCCGCAGGCAGCTGCTTCAAAAAGTCGTACACTTGGCGAATAACCGGCTTTTATCATATCCATACGGGTAATGTTAAGCGTAAATTTTTGGCTATTGTAAAAAGCCCTGTGCTTTTCAGGAGGCAGATGTTCAATTCTTTCCACACTTTCGGGCCAGGTGATGTCTGCCGGATACTGAGGGCCTGCCACAACAAAACTTTTATCCGGACTTGAAGCAGCTGGTCGCGAAAGAAGGAGATCTAATCCGGGCTGTCTATCGATGCTGTAGGTACCCAAATAGCCCATCTGCCAAATTTTCGACTGCTCCTCAGGATAGTAATTTTCGGGATCTACCGAGCAGTATAAAGCACGTGCTGCAGGCGAACCATAATTATTTTCTATATGATTAAGAATTGGACCTCCGGAAAAAGAAAGATATAAATCATATTCTTTTATTAATGAAGGAGTGATGTATTCATAATCTTCCCGCTCTAATTTTGCAATAGTGACCGGTGTATCAATATCATAAAAAGCTTTTACGCCACTGGCTGTTTTTACAACCCAGTTTCCTACTTCTACGCCTTGCTGAACATAAGATCCAACGATAACGACATCTGCAGTTTTAACTTCTTCTTTATAACGGTCAAAAAGTTCTTCATTTGTGGCATATAATTTTACTGTGCAAAAATCCGGAAATGGCATATCCCGATTAGCAGCATAATAAGGCACATCTTTTTCTAAAAATAATATATCATGTCCATCTCTGTAAAGCTCTTTTAGTAATGCCCTGTAGGTGGTTGCGTGACCATTTCCCCATGAGGAGGTTACTGATAATCCTATAATTACAAACTTCATATTTCTGCTTTTTTTAATTATAATCTGATTGATGAGAGCGACTCATTAAAAATAGTCTGCAAAAGTTTAGACCTCTGGTGATAGGTATGGTGCTCAATTACTTTTTTATAAGCTGCGTTGCCAATCTCATGGGCTCTTTCTTTAGTAAGTCCTCTTAAGATAGCAGCAACTTCTTCTCCGTTTCTGGCAATCAGGATTTCTGTGTCAGGTTCAAAAAACATTTCAATACCTTCCCAATAATCGGTAATAATACAGGCAGCGGCACCAGCTGCCTCAAATACTCTTGTAGCAGGTGAAAAGCCGTATTTAGCCATACTGTCCCTACTGATATTCAATACCGTCAACGGTGTGCAGTTAAAGGCATTATGGTCAGAAGTATACACATGTCCTATATAGTCTATATTTTGCGGTAATGGCTTATCGTCCCAGCCGCTTCCTCCCAAAATAAAACGATGAGTTGGCAGTTGCTGAGCGGGTTTTATAAAGAATTCTTCTACCCTGCTTTCCCTGTCCGGAAGCCTGTTTCCTAAAAAAGCAAGATCTGACCTGAATCTTTCTTCGGTTCTACCGGAAAATGGGTGTGGGTATCAAGCGCATTATAAATGGGTATGCATCTTTTTGCCCCTTTTGATTCGTAAGCATTAATGACAGGATTTCCGCCGCCATAAGTGAGGATATAATCATATAACGGAATAAGAGTATTGAATGGATCATCCGGATTGTTTTCGATTCTGTCTAAAGTGGCAGGTGCATCTACATCCCAAAATATAATCAGGTTATTTTCATTTTTAAGTTCTGTAACGGCCTTTTCCAAAAAATCATCAAAAGCTACTACTCCACTGGCCTTAATGATTACATCTGCAGCAGCGGCATGGTTCAGGCATTTGGCTAATTCTTCCTCTTCGCTTTTATATACCTCAACTTTACAATAATCGGGGATTTCTATATCCCGATTTTTCTGGCGATCATAAATATCGGGCTCATAAAATGTGACGTGGTGTCCCAGATGGTGAAGCGCACTTACAATTCCCCTATAATAAGTGGCTGCACCGTTCCAGTAAGCCGACACAATACTGGAACCGAAAAATGCGATATTAAGTGATTTTCCATTCATAATTCAGCAGTTTTTTTCAGCATCTCTTTTTCTTCTTTTCTATTGATTTGAAGCTGCGTGATTATCATTTCAAGTTCATCTGCTCTTTGGGCACAGGTATGTCTTTTTAGAATTGTTTTGTATCCTCTAAGTGCCATTGACATCGCAAAATCCGTGTCTGTCAACAGCTTTTTCATTAGCTCTTTCATTTCCTGACCGTTTTTAGCCATTAAGAAATCATTTCCAGGATCAAAGAGCTCTTCTTCATCCTTCCATGGTGAGGATATTAAAGGTATACCACAGGCCATTGCTTCAAAAGGCCTGATAGTAGGTATTCCGGGCAATAATTTTACATAAGGTCCTCTGGGTACATGAACGGTTAACCTGTATTTGGCAAAAACCTCAGGTACTTTATAATTTGGCAAATAGCCTCCATATTCTATTCCGGCATTCCGAAGCGCGGCTAATGCCTCATCGGGATAACGTACCCCATACACTTTCGCTTTTAGTCCGAGCTCTTTTATTGGTTTTATAAGGAATTCCATCAGTTCCTCAGTGCGTTCATTATCGCCCCAATTACCAATCCAGACCAAATCACCTTCTTTTTTAGTTTCAGGTCCTGGGTAAAATAACGAACTATCGGCTGCTTCATGCCATACCCATACGTTTTTGAGCCATTTGTTTTTTAAATAAATATCACGAAGCACATTTCCAAAAACAAGCGCACCGTCATAATTTGAAAAATCATAGCGCTGCATACTTTTTTTGTCTGAAACTGCCCTGTGATGTGTATCATGAAATAAAAGCTGGTATTTATATTTGTTCTTTAAAAGGCCTATTTCTTTCACAAGTTGAGGCTCATTCCATTCATGAACAATAACCACATCAGCGCCTTTAAGCATTTTATCATAATCCGGATTTTGCGAATTATAAAATGTGGTTTCTAATAACGGATAGTATTCTTTATATTCCTCTGCCTTTGCTTTACCGTGATCCCTTATCAAATTCTCAAGACTCCAGGAATTCTCCGGTTCGTATACTTTTACAGAATGTCCTTTTTCAATAAGTGCTGTTGTTACGCCTCTTAAAAAATGGGCGTTCCCATGATTCCAGTCCGAAGCCAGGGAATGATAAAACATTGCTATCTTCATGCTATTTTTTTATTTTTAAATGTTTCTAATTTTCTTTGTTTAATCAGGCTTTTATAAACTTCAAAATAATTTGCCGCCATTGCCTGCTCTGTGAATTTTTCGGCACGTTTCATAGCGTCTTTTGCCAGCTGGTTTCTGAGTTCGTTATCTTGGATAAGCTGTTGCAAAACCAATACAGCTTCTTCATCTTTGAAAGAGTCAAAATACTTTGCAGTTTCTCCCCATATTTCATTTAAAGTACTAATATTGCCAAGTGCTAAAGTACAGCCAGCCCTCGCTGCCTCTAATATG
>CBFGNY010000156.1:0-10938 GCA_965650235.1 uncultured Flavobacterium sp.
GAACCTGGAGCAATGACCTCCAAAGGCTTATAAATCCTTATGACAGGTATGGTTATATCTTATCTTTTTTTTCCACCTGATATACCACTTCTGGTGATGGAGTGAAAGTAAAAAATACAAGGCGCCAGAACTTGCCACAGCAATTATGTACATGTTGAGCCCGACAGCAACTCCAACAGCCGATGTACACCAGACCGTAGCAGCTGTTGTCAGCCCATGTGAAGCCCCCTTGTGATCGTTTCTGTAAATAATTCCGGCGCCAAGAAAACCTACACCTGTGATAATATTTGCTATAACTCTCGATGCGGCAGCCGGGTCCGATGCGAGATGAACTGTAATGGAAGTGAACAGCGTCGCACCAATACATACCGCTGCATATGTCCTTACCCCGGCATCATGACCGTGCCTTTCCCTGTCAAGGCCTATGAAGAATCCTAAGGCCAAAGAAACCAGTAGTCTAGGAAGTATAAACAGCTCTGTATTAATGTCCATATCTATCTAAGTTAAGAATTAATTGCCAACTATTAAAATTTTTCAATCTTTTAATAACCAGGCACTGTATGATGTACCTGGTGTTTTGAATTTATTTCCTTCACTGGTTTTAGCAGCTTAAAGCCACCCTAATGTTCATGTCCCTGATGATTTTTTGGGTCATGTTTATGTCCCTGGTGGCTTTCCTGGTTAACCCTGATGAGTTTCATCTGGCATACCGGGCATTTCCCTTTTGATTTATATACTTTTCCCTTTTCACAATTCATAGGGCATTCATACGCTAATGTGTGCATGTCTGCATCCTTATGCTCATGTTTTTGCTCGTCCTGGCCAGAGGGTTTGTGGTCATTGTGCCTGCAGGAGAAAATTGTTAGTATGTTTAAGATCAAAACAATAAACAAGACTTTTTTTTTCATATCGAATGTTTTAATAGTATCATTTAGTGCTCATGACCTCCGCCGCCTTCACTCTTCAATAAATGACTTTGGATATAATATGCGCCTTTGGTGACAATTTTAGAATCTGCATCAATTTTCTGAAGCAGCGTTACTTGAATAAACCCTAATTGTGAAGTTCCTGTTTTTACTTCAATACGCTGAAAATGGTAGGTTTTGCCCTCGCTTTCCTCGTGTTTGTCTCCATCTTCATGAGCGTGCCCCTGCTTTTCATCGTGGGCCTCTTCTTCCTTATGTCCCTCTTCAAGAACAAATATAAATTCGCGTCCGTCAGCTTTAACTACCGCTTCCAAAGGAAGCGCGCTTACAGCATTTACCCCGATATCGATAAGGGCATTTATATACATTCCAGGAATTAACTGCTGTTTTTCATTGATGATATCGGCATGCACGGCAACGGATTTAGTTTCATTCTCAAATGATTTGCCCACACTGAAAATTTTCCCCTTGATTTCGCTGTTATCCTGATTGGTCAAAATAAACCTTACATCCTGGCCTGGTTTGACCTTGCGCAGGTCTTTTTCGTAAACCAGCAGATCGACATGGAGTTTTGAATTATCAACAATGCCAAGCAGTGGTTTTCCGGCCTCAACATTGCTTCCCAATTTGATGTTAATTTCAGTTATAAATCCTGAAATAGGCGCTTTTACAGCCACTGTGGAGGTTGCAGGTCCATTTGGGCTAATATTTAAGGTTGCTAACTGTTTGGCAAGGGAATTGAATCTCGCCTTTTCAATTTCATAATTGGATTTGGTCTGCTGGAATACTTTTTTAGAGTTCACTTCCTCAGCGCTCAGGATTTTTTGTCTCTCAAATTCCAGTTTAAGATACTCTAAATTGCTTTTTGAAGTAAGGTAGGCTTCCTGCATTTTTGAGAATTCAGGACTTTCAATGGTGGCGATAATTTGTCCTTTCTGCACGCGCTGCCCCTCTATAACAGAAATGCTTTTCACGATTCCCGTAGTAAAAACAGATACATCTGCCTGATTCTGTGGAGGCAGTTTTGTGTAACCATTGGCGTTGATAACATCGCTCAGGTTTTTCTTTGAAAAGCCTCCAAGTTCTATTTGCGACCCTTTAAACTGGGCTTCATTTAGTTCTACTTCCTTGATTCCGGCTGCCTGGTTTTCTTCGGTTTTCGCTTCTTCTTTTGGAACCTCGGCCGCTGTTTTGCGAAGTGTAAAATAAAGGATTATTGCAATTACTACAGCAGCACCTATTGCATATATTATATTTGCTTTTTTCATTATAACTTAAATTATTGATTTATTAAATACTGAATTGCAATTACTGTCTGATTGTATTTGCTGACAGCATCATTATAGTTTAATTGTATCGTTGAAGCTGTTTCAATACCCTGAACATATTCGACATACGAAATATCCCCGTTTTGATATCCCTTTGTTGCATTTCGAATTATTGAATTGGCATTTTCAATTGCAGTTGTCTGATAAAAATCAATCAGCGACTGATAGGTCTGCAGTTGTTTGTTCAATTGTTCAAATTGGGTTTTTACCTGGGCATACAGGTATTCCGAATTCTTTTTTTCTACCTCTATAACCGTTTTGGCTGCTTTTGATTTCGCTGCGCCGCTTCCGGCAAAAACAGGAAGGGAAACACCCACTGAGAAACCCTGGAACTGCAGCGAGTTATCTGCTATGGCAGTGCTGTAAGGATCCTGGCTTCCGCTGATGGATTGTATGAAGTAGCCTGCTGAAAAATCAGGAAGCAGCACAGACTTTTGAACTTTATAATTGGCCTGGGCAATTTTTACCTGATTCTCCGAAAGCTGAAGCCCGGGATTTTGTTTCACAAGAGATGTGTCTGCGGCAATAGCAAAAGGTATTTGCGCAAAAGTAGTATCCGAAGATATAAAATCGCTGTCAAGGTTCATCAGCGTTTTTAAATTGGACACTTCAACCTGCAGCTGTGTGCTGTTTTCCTTAATACGCTGCTCTAATTCCTGCTGTTTGGCAAGGGCAATAGATTTTTCCAGTGAATTGGTTTCCCCGGTCTGGAATTTCAGGGCTGCTGACTTTACAAACTTCTGCAGAATCACATTCTGCTTTTCAAGGATTCGGTTCTGCTTTTGAAAATACAGCATTGTGTTCCAGGATTGTCGAATGCTGTATTTTACTTCCTGTTTGGTGATACCTAATCTTGTCTGGCTTGCATTGCTGTATTCGGTCAGCAGTTTTTTGCGGGCACCGATTTGAAATGGGCTGATGCCCTGTGTTACACTAATATTTTTATCGTTGGCCTGCGAGTTGATTTTTCCGAAAGTTCCCAGCAATTCAGTTTTTGGAAGATCCCACGCGGAACCCAGCAATTGGGATTGTGCCTTTGTATCGAGCTGGGATGCCTGTATGCTTTTATTGTTTTTCAAACCAAGGTCAAGGGCTGTTCCCAAATTAATGGACTGAACAGGTCCCTGCGCAGTGGCTGTTAAAGAAAACAAAGCCAAAGCCAAAACAGTAAGGGCAGATTTCCCAGGACTTTTGATCTTGCCAATACCTTTTTCAAAATACAGATAAAGGATCGGAAGTACGATCAGTGTCAACAATGTTGCCGTGATAAGCCCTCCGATGACAACTGTTGCAAGTGGCTTTTGAACTTCTGCCCCTGCGTTGGTGCTGATGGCCATTGGAAGGAATCCCAGTGACGCTACTGCTGCTGTCATGACCACAGGACGCAGTCTGACTTTGGTTCCTTCTCTAATTCTCTCATATACATCCTGCATGCCTTCCTCTTTTAATTGGTTAAAATATCCGATAAGTACAATCCCGTTAAGTACCGCAACACCGAATAAAGCTATAAAGCCCACACCGGCAGATATACTAAAAGGCATATCGCGAATCCACAGTGCAAAAATTCCGCCAATTGCCGATAATGGAATGGCTGTAAAGATCAGTAGTGACTGTTTGATAGAATTGAAAGTGAAATAAAGTAAAATTAAAATTAGCCCAAGCGCTATAGGAACTGCTATGGAAAGACGCTTGCTGGCATCAATAAGGTTCTCAAAAGAACCTCCATAGGTAGTGTAATAGCCATCCGGCAATTTTAATTTCGCATCAAGTTTGGCCTGGATTTCCTTTACAATACTTTCCACATCGCCTCCTCGGACATTAAAACCGACAACAATTCTTCTCTTGCCGTTTTCACGTGAGATCTGCATAGGCCCGTCTTCATAATTTACATCGGCGATCTGCTCCAGAGGAATCTGGCTTCCCGAAGGCAGTGTGATGAATAGTGTTCTTAAGTTCTCAATATCCTTGCGGCTTTCGTTGTCCAGTCTCACCACCATGTCAAATCGTTTTTCGCCCTCATACACAACACCTGCGGCCTCACCTGCGAACCCCATACGGACAACCCTGTTCAGATCGCCTATTTTTAAGCCGTAAAGGGCTAATTTGTCTTTATTGTAACGGATTGTAATTTGTGGCAGACCGGCAACACGTTCTGCTTTTGCATCAGCAACACCTTTCACGCCTTTTATAAGCTGTACCACTTCTTCACCTTTGCTTACCAGCATATCAATATCTTCTCCAAATATCTTAATGGCTACATCGCTTCTTACTCCTGTCATAAGCTCATTGAAACGCATTTGAATGGGCTGTGAAAATTCAGTTGAAGCGCCCGGGATCTCCTCAAGGGCCTCTTCCATTTTTTCCATCAATTCCTCTTTGGTCTCAGCTGAAGTCCATTCGCTTTTATCTTTCAGGGTAATGATCATATCACCCGCTTCAATCGGCATAGGATCTGTCGGGATTTCCGCACTACCAATCTTGGTCACAATCATTTTGATTTCAGGAAATTTAGCTCTCAGTATTTTTTCTGCCTTTGTAGTGGCTTCTATTTCCTGTGAAAGGGAACTTCCTGATGCTATAATAAGGTGTGTGGCAATATCTCCTTCGTCAAGCTGTGGTATAAATTCGCCTCCAAGTGAATTAAAAATAATCAGAGCAACAGCAAATAGAGCCAGGGCAACGCCTATTACGACGGCTCTTACTTTTAGTGCCTTTTCCAAGAGCGGGCTGTAGAAGCGGTAAATGGCATCGATGATTTTGTCACTGATGTTTTTCTTATGTCCGGTTTCTTTTTTAAGGGCCAGGGCAGACATCATCGGAACATAGGTTAATGAGAGGATAAAAGCGCCCAGAATGGCAAAAGAAACGGTTTGTGCCATAGGGCCGAACATTTTTCCTTCAATACCGACAAGGGCAAGAATGGGCAGATAAACAATAAGAATGATGATCTCCCCAAAGGCAGCGCTGCTTCTGATTTTAGAGGAGGCCTGATATACTTCCTCGTTCATTTCCGCTGTACTGAGCTTTCCTTTGTTGCTGACCTGGAGTCGGTGTATAATAGCTTCCACAATGATAACCGCACCATCGACAATAAGGCCAAAATCTATAGCGCCAAGGCTCATCAGGTTACCGCTCACGCCAAATAGTTTCATCATCGTAATGGCAAATAACAGTGCCAGGGGAATAACAGAAGCCACTACAAGCCCGGCTCTCCAGTTGCCCAGCAACAATACAAGGATGAATATTACAATAAGGGCACCTTCTATAAGATTTTTTTCGACAGTTGAAATAGCTTTATTTACCAGCACGGTTCGGTCCATAAAAGGTTCAATATCCACACCTTCAGGGAGTGATTTTTTGATCTGCTCCATTTTTTCCTTTACGATCTTTACGATCTCACCGCTGTTTTCGCCTTTCAGCATCATGACCATCCCTGACACCTCTTCTCCTTTGCCATCTTTGGTAACTGCTCCGTAGCGGATTCCGGCGCCAATCTGAACCTTGGCTACATCGCGGATTAGAATGGGGATTCCATTTTGGTTTTTGACTACAATTTTATTTATATCATCAATATTATTAACCATACCAATACCTCTGATAAAATAAGCGTAAGGCTTTTTATCGATATAGGCGCCTCCAGTATTTTCATTATTGTTTTCCAGTGCATCGAAAATTTCCGTTATAGTAGTATTCATGCTTTTGAGCTTGTCAGGCTGAACGGCTATTTCGTATTGTTTAAGTACACCGCCCAGAGTGTTAATTTCCGCAACTCCTTTTGTTCCGATAAGCTGAGGCTTGATAATCCAATCCTGAATTGTTCTTAATTTGGTAGCATCGAATTTGTTTTCATATCCTTTTTTAGGAAAGACCACATATTGGTAAATTTCTCCCAATCCGGTACTAAGAGGAGACATTTCCGGAACTCCAACACCTTTTGGTATCATGTTCTCCGCTTCTTTGATCCTTTCGGCAATTTGGGCGCGTGCCCAGTAGATATCAACATTTTCCTCAAATACCACTGTCACCACACTGAGTCCGAAACGGCTGATTGAACGAAGTTCGACCATTCTGGGAATTGATTTTACAGACTGTTCAATGGGATAGGTGATGAATTGTTCCACCTCCTGAGTGGCAAGCGTAGGGGAGCTGGTAATAATCTGTACCTGGTTGTTGGTAATATCCGGTAATGCATCGATAGGGAGCGTGTAAAGCGAATAGCTCCCTACAGCTATTAGTACCAGGGTGAATAGTCCAATAATAAACTTATTATTGATACTAAAATGAATTATTTTATCTAACATTATCTTGTTGTAAATTAAATGTATAAAAGCGGTTTTTGATGATCTCTCCCATGTTTGTTCGGCTTTATTGGCATGCCAAATGACGGGCACTGCTAAATGCAGGTGAGCACTTCTCTAAGTACAGTATGAAATGAATTTGCTTGTTCTTTTAAGGACGGTGTACCGTGAAGAAGTGGTAAATTCTTGCACCTATCCCCAAAAGCAGTAAAAGACAAATCAAAACTGTGATAATTGTTCGCAGAACTGCATAAGGTTTTTTAGGCTGTAGTGCCTTTTTTTTTGATTTTATCATTTTGACATAATTAATTGATACTATTATGAACATATCGGCATACATCACAGTTGTGCAACTGCCGGATGGCAATAATATTATGAATTAATCTGAGGGGGCTGCCAAATGCTTCCAGTGAAGCTAGATATTAAAATGGATTGGTATTGAGATACCTTAGGGGGAATTTCTGGAATGATAACAGGGAAATCAAAAGAAATAGCATTCAGGTTGTTAACCACCTGGATTCCGCAGCAGGCGCAGCTGCAAAAAGGAGAGCATAAATCTGTTTCGCCTTTATGTGAAGTGCCTTCATTATGATTGGATTGTGATATCTCGGCAGATTTTGAAACAGAACTATACATATCGGCGTCAGCACAGGTAATGGCTGAGAGGCTTAGCAGGTAAATAGTTAGTATAAAGCTGAATATTTTCACGCCATAAAAGTAAATAATTATTTTTACCCCTCCAATAAAATTATGGAAAATTTGTAGCTCATAATTCTAAAACAGTATAGTTCGATATAGGCCGCTGCAATGTTTGTTGTTTAAAATAGTGCTGTGTTGCAGTTTGTTTGGTCTGGAATGTTATAATACTGTAACGGCTGTTTTATGTCAGGTATCGGCCAGTTTTTCAGGTATTGGTGTTTTTTGCTTGTAGAAATAAAAAAAAATTTATCACGATATGTTATCTTTGCCGTGATGAGCTGTAATGCAGGATTTATTTAAAGCAGCTTGGCGCGAATATGAAAATTTTATTAATCGAGGACGAACACTTTTTGTCCGAAAGCATCAAAGATTATCTCTCGGGCAGCGGAATTTTGTGCGAGTGCGTGGATAAAGTAGGGACTGCCCTTAATAAAATAGCGGTATATCATTATGATTGTATTGTCCTTGATCTGGGACTTCCCGATGGCAGTGGCCTGGAGCTGTTGCTGGCACTCAAAAAGCAGAACAGAAATGAGGGCGTCATTATTATTACCGCTAATGGTCTTACACTTGAAGATAAGATCGAAGGATTTAACAGCGGTGCTGATGACTATCTTACCAAACCCTTTGAGCTGGCAGAATTAATGGTTCGTATCATAGCACTGGTACGCAGAAAGCAATTTAATGGCAATAACATTGTCCTTTACAATGAAATCGCTATAGATATGCTTGCCAAAACAGTAAAAGTAGGAGACATCTTTATAGACATTACTAAAACAGAAATAGATTTGCTGCTGTACCTTGTAGCCAATGAAAATAAGGTACTGTCAAAGAGTACGATCGCCGAGCATATTTCAGGCGACATGGCAGATATGCTTGATAACCATCATTTTGTATATGCTCATATAAAAAATCTTAAGAAAAAGCTTGTTGACGCAGGTTATGATGATTACATCAAGACCCTGTATGGGATGGGCTATAAATGGACAATGAAAAATGAGTAAAAAGCTGCTCAACAGGACCCTTAAATACTATATGGTATTTTCAATTACAATGCTAATTATTGCGGGCATCGCTTTTTACTTCTTCGGAACTTTGCTTTACGTCAATAATGCAGACCGCGAACTTTTAATTCTCAAAAAAGAATTTATCAGTCTTTCTCTCCCTGGGCTCAAGCCAGATAAAATTGCTGCCTGGAATGAGTTTAACCGTGATCTTAAGATTAGGGACAACAATGACCAGCTTGCTGATGATACTTTTTTTTACCACAGTTATTACAACTGCCTGAGTGAAAATTACGAACGCTACAGAGTGTTGCAGTCTCCTGTAAGTATTGATGGTAAAAATTATATTTTTTCGGCCAAGATTAATCTCATTGAAGATGAAACATTGATGATAGGAATAGTGCGCCTCTTTGCTATTATCGGCTTTTTTCTGCTAACGGGGCTGTATCTGATTACCCGCTATCTCTCAATCCGTTTATGGAAACCCTTTTATACAACACTGCAGCAAATAGAACGTTTTGAAATTGATAAGGTAAACCAGCCTGAACTGCCCGCCGTGGATGTTGAAGAATTCGAAAGGCTTAATTGGGCAATTTCCAGGCTGATGGAAAAAAACACAAGTATTTATGCCAGTCATAGTGAATTTATTGAAAATGCTTCGCACGAACTCCAGACCCCTCTTGCCATTTTTAAGGGAATGCTGCAGTCCCTTCAGCAGCGTAATGATATTACAAAGGGTCAGTTTGAACTTCTGGAAAATATAAATATAGCTGCTTCAAGGCTTGGCAAGATCAATAAGAACCTTTTGCTGCTATCAAGGCTTGAGAGCAGGCAGTTTGATGCGACCCAGGGTATTACGGTCAATGCTATGTTGGAACGGCAGCTTCCCTTTTTTACAGAACAGGCCCAGGCTAGGCAAGTAGATCTGCGCTATACTCCTCAAGGACTACTGCATGTTTCAGCTAATGCCGTTTTACTTGAAATTGTCATCAACAATCTCTTTAACAATGCTATCAGGCATAATAGTGCGGGAGGCACAATAGATGTAGTGCTGAAAGAAACCTCTTTGTGCTTCAGTAATTCAGGTGAATCAGGACCACTGGACCAGTTGCGTATCTTTAAGCGTTTTACCAAAGCAAGCACCAAATCTCAGGGAAGCGGACTGGGTCTGTCTATAATCAGCAGGATTGCTACGCTTAATGGATGGAATTTCTCCTACAGATTCGAAGAAAAACAACATTTTTTCTGCCTGGATTTCTAATCTTCTAAATATCTTCTAAATTCAAACTGAAGTTTGTTTCAAAATTTCAGTACCTATGTTTACAAATTTCAAATCCGCTGGCAGATTTGACCTGCTGCTTCATTTTACAGTTTGGTTTATATTTAGTTCTCTGCTGCTTCGTATTGCTTTTCTTTTGCTGGAATATCACCAGGTATCCATGGTTTTGCCTGACCTGTTCCAAACACTCCTTACCGGACTATTCTACGATCTGGGAACGGTAAGTTTTATTATTCTGCCTGCATCATTTTATTACATGATTATGCCTGCGAGATGGGTGGGGAGTTTAGCCGACACGGTAATTATACTTTTCTTTACTGCACTTTCCATATTTATTCTTGTCCTTACCTTTTTTGCAGAGATTATATTCTGGGACGAGTTTAAGTCTAAATTCAATTTCATAGCCGTGGATTACCTGATTTATACCCATGAGGTAGTGGCCAATATACAGGAATCTTATCCGCTGCCCATATTAATTGGGAGCATGCTTTTGATCACGGGACTTTTTATCTTTATTTTCCTCAAAAGGGGTGCCCTCACCAATACGCTGTCGGTCACTGCTTCACCGTTATCTCGTTTTGTTTTGTTTTCATTAGTACTTTCAATATCAGTGATATTTACCTGCTTTGTACGCAATGACATGTCTGAATGGTCTGCCAACCGCTATAATTCTGAGATTTCCAAATCAGGAATTTATTCTTTTTTTGCTGCCTTTCGTAATAACCAGATGCAATATAAGCAATTTTACAGCACCATTGATGACGATAAGGCATTTGCCCTGGTAAGAAGCAAGCTTCAGGGAAGTGGAAATACTGCTGGAAAAACCCTGCGCTCTGTCAGCCGGAAAATAATTGACAGCTGCGGGCAGGAAGAACAGCGAAAGAATGTTGTTTTTATATTAGTAGAGAGCTTCAGCGCTGGATTTATGAGGGAATTCGGCAATAGGGAAAACATTACACCTTTTTTGGACAGCCTGGCTCAGGAAAGTATTTTTTTCAAGGATATGTACGCTACAGGAACACGCACGGTAAGGGGAATGGAGGCTGTTACAATTTGTATCCCGCCTACCCCGGGCCAGAGCATTGTCAAACGGCCGGAAAACAGTGATCTTTTTACTATTGGCTCGGTATTCAGAAAAAAGAAATATGCCACAAATTTCTTCTATGGAGGGGACGGGTACTTTGACAATATGAATGCTTTTTTTGGCGGGAATGGTTTTACCATTTACGACCGCGGCCGAGGAAGCGTGCTGAGTGATAAGATTAAAACGGTCAGAAACAACATAGGGGACAGTGAAGTAACTTTTGAAAATGCATGGGGCATTTGTGATGGTGATATTTATGCCAAGATGCTCAAAACAGCTGATTCGCATTACAGTAAAAAAGAGCTTTTTTTTAATTTTGT
>CBFGNY010000157.1:0-10723 GCA_965650235.1 uncultured Flavobacterium sp.
CTTACGTTTAATTCTGCTGCTACAGCTTCTCGCAAAAACTTTTCTAAATCATTGGATAACATTGGCGCTTTTACTACAAAATCTTCCTGTGGATTTTCATTAGAATTATTTATATTTTGACCTCGTACCCATTGCCCCATTACTCCATCAATAGTATCAGACTCATATAAAATTTTAGTGGCTAATCGTTTAATTTTTCCGCTGGAAGTTTTTTCAACTTTTCCTGGTTCTACCAATACAATTGCATATATAGATAACTCATGTTGCTCAAATACACTATCAATTATACTTTTTACAATGAAATTAAAATCATACCCTCTCATTGAAGTTCTTTTAATTTCCTGAACAATGACCAATTGTTCTTTTCCTTTTGCCTCAATACAAAACACTGCTCCTGCATTATTTTGTAAATCAATATGAGATTGTTGTACAACACGTTCTATATCTTGCGGAAAATGATTTACTCCATTAATGATCATAAGTTCCTTTAAACGACCTGTTATATAAAGTTCTTTATCGTTTAGAAAACCCATATCTCCTGTACGCAAAAACTCCTCTTTGTCTTCCTCTAAATTTGCTTTTGAATTTTGAATTTTAGCCTGAAAAACATCTTTGGTTAATTCCTCTCTTTGCCAATAACCTTTAGCAACACTAGCCCCACTAATCCAAATTTCACCTATTCCATTTTCCTGACATAGCGTCTTAGTATCAGGATTTACGATCTTAATTTCTAACTCTTCTAAAACTGGTCCATTACCTATAAATTCAATAGTATTAGATGTTTTATCTTCTTTATCTAAAAGTTTTACTTCTCCTGAATGAAATTTTTCTTTATCTAATAATAAAGATTTGGGTACTGAATTAAAATTAGAACAGCTAACTATAAGGGTCGTTTCTGCCATCCCATAACATGGAATTAAATACGTTTCATCAAATCCAATAGAACTGAGACTAGTACTAAAATTATTCACGGTCTCTGGTCTAATTGGTTCTGATCCATTGTAGGCTACTTGCCAACTGCTTAAATCCAACCCTTTTAAATCCTCTTCCTTAATTTGATTAGCACATAAATCATATGAAAAATTAGGTCCCCCACTAAAAGTCCCTTTATAATCTGAAATAACTTTTAACCATCGAATAGGTTTTTGTATAAAAGCGGTTGGTGGCATGACAATCATTTCAAACCCTACATATAAAGCTTGAAGAATATTTCCTATTAGTCCCATATCATGGTAAATAGGTAACCAACTAACCCCTATACTTTCAGAATTTTGATGAAAACAATTTTTCATCAATTTATTATTATGTACAATATTAGAATGTGTGACCATAACACCTTTTGGATCACCTGTTGACCCGGAAGTGTACTGAAGAAATGCAGTATCCGTTGGTAATACAACAGGAAAATCTTTATCTAAAGAGTCAAGTAACACATTGGTTTGCAACCATTTTACATTTGCAAAAATTTCAGTATCAAACCAACCACTACTCTTAGTATATATACTCTCTATAGTCAAAATAAGAGTAGCTTTACAATCTGCTACAATATTTTCTAATCTGCCTATTCTTCTTTTTCCTTGTGGTGGAAAAGCTGGAACCGCAATTACACCGGCCAGGAAACAGCCTAAAAAAGCGTCAATAAAATCTAATCCTGATGGATATAAAAGTAAAACACGATCTCCAGGTTTTACATGTTCTAATATATGAGATGCAATACGTTTTGCGTTATCATATAAATCCTGAAAGGTCCTGCAATCACTTTCTTCTTCTCCATTCTCTAAAAATCTATAAATAATCTTATTCGGAGTTTGGCTAATATGATTACTTAAAATTTTAACTAAGGTCTCTTTCGAAGTTATATCTTTTGGAATAGTCGATTTTATTAGTGACATCATTATATGATTTTATTTTTTTCTAGAGCTGGTTCCAAATATTCTTCCATACAAACTATTATGGATTCCTTGATAATTTCAATTGCTGCGTCAACAATATTCTGAGTTGTGATTAAAGGAGGAATCAATCTCATTACATTTTTATAATGGCCACCTACTTCAAATAATAGTCCTCGCTGAAAGCATTCTTGCCTAAGCTTTTTAAGATATTCTGGAAAAGGTTCCTTGGTAGTTTTATCCTTTACAAATTCGATTCCTATCATCATTCCCTTTCCTCTTACATCTCCTATGAACGGATTGTCGGTTTCTAATGTCCTCAATTTTTCTATCAAATAATCCCCTATTGACTGGGCATATTTTTCTATATTATATTCTTCAATAAAATCAAAAGCTCCTCTTGCTGCAGCAATACTCACCTGGTTACATCTAAAAGTACCTATATGATCCGCCGACTCCCAGGCTTCTATATTTTTTTTATATATTAATCCGGAAATTGGAAAACCTATACCTCCAAAACCCTTAGAAAATGTAATAATATCAGGTACAGCATTTGTATTCATAAATTCTAAGAATCTTCCTGTTCTGAAAAAACCACTTTGAACTTCATCAAAAATCACAATAACACCATGTTTATGAGCTGCTTCTACAATACGTTCTAAGTATCCATCTTTAGGTACAATATTACCTCCTTCTCCTTGTAGTGGTTCTAATATGATAGCTGCCGGAGTTACAATTCCAGAATGTGCTGTATCTAATATCCATTCGAAGTGACTTACACATTCAAAATCGCAGCTATTAGAATTTTTATTAAAAGGACAACGATAGCAATAACTGTAGGGTACAAAACTTACATTTGGAATAAGAGATGTTAATTTATTGCGAAAAAAAGTATCAGAAGTTACTGCCAATGCTCCAGAAGTCATACCATGATAACCTCCTGTAAAAGCTATAATTCCATCACGTCCTGTCTTAATTTTTGCAAGTTTTATGGCAGCTTCTATGGCATCTGAGCCAGTAGGGCCTCCAAAACTCACCTTATATTCGTCCTGAATTTCTGCTGGTAAATTTTTTAATATGAGCTGAATTAAAGTAAGCTTATTTTCTGTTGGAAAATCTAGTGCATGAATCAATTCTGCTTGTTGCTCTTTAACATAATCTAATACATACTCATTACCATGCCCCACATTCAAAACTCCGCATCCTCCAAAAAAATCAATAAAATGGTTACCATCAACATCTTCTATAATACTTCCTTTTGCTCTTTTTAGTGCAATCGGCATATTTTTAGGATATGAAACTACACTTCCTTCTATTTCACTTTGCAATTTCAACAATACTTTCGACTTTTTACCTGGTAATGATGATGAAACAATTTTTGCACATTCAGATAAATGATACTTTTTAAGTAACTCCATAGTAAATTTCATTCTTACTTATTTTATTAAATAGATCTAGGAAAATAAAATTTTTAAATTAAAGCAGTATTTATAAATCATATATACTGTTAGACCAATTGGTCTAACAGTAAAATTTCCCCATAATTAAATTTCATTAGTCGATCACAGTACTTGTAGTATGCATCATCGTGGGTGATAGCAATTACAGTTTTTCCTTTACTTTTTAAGTCAGGAATTATATTTTCATAAAAATATTTTCGAAATTCCGGATCTTGCTCCGCAGCCCACTCATCAAAAATAAAAACATCTTTATCTTCTAATACTGAATATATCAATGCAAGTCGCTTTTGTTGACCACTGGATAAATTTTGGAATATTCTATTGTTCTCTTCATCTTGTCGAATAACTTTGTCCAGTTTCATTTTTTTCAAAAGCTCTCCTAAGTGTTTATTAGACGGAAGGAGATTGAAATTATCATAATTCTCTGTAAAGAGATAATTATCAGAAAAAATACATGATATCATATCTCTATATTGAGATCTATTATTATCTGTAACTATTAAATCATTAATGACAATTTTACCGGATTTAGGAATATATAATCCTGATAATAAATTGATAAAAGTGCTCTTTCCACTACCATTACTTCCAGAAATGAAAATAATTTCTCCTTTATTTATTTTTAGATTAATTGGCTTAAGTTCAAACGTAACATCTCCTTTTTCATCAATGTGCTGGTAGGTTATCTTATTAATTGAAAGGGTTTCAAAAACTGGCAACTCCTTTTTTGAAGTTGATAATGGAAGTGCATCTGAATCGTTCAAATTATCTGTGAGAGTATCATTGAATTCATTAATTCTTGCAAAAGCAATTTTATAACCTATAACACTTTTCATAAGGTTTATTAAAATAGCGATTGGCCCCATTAAAAATAATAACGTAATCATAAAACCGGAAATAACCGCTTTGTCAATGCTAAAAACAAGAGGTAAAACAAAAAGTACTGTACCTATCAAAAAATAAAAAAAATAATCTCCTAATAGTTCATTACCAAAAGCCGATATTCCTGCTTTGATATTGAGATTTATCGCTTTATCACGATTCTCAGTAATGTGCTCTAAAAATATAGAATCACTTCTCTTAGTACTCATTTTAACCTTATTGAAACCATGTAAAAAGTCGTTATAAAACCTCATAAATGTATCATCAAGATCTCTCTTGGCATCCATATCCCTTTCAATAATTCCATTTCGATAGATATAAATAAATGCCAATACAATGATAAGAGCAACTATAGTTAAAGCACCTTTTGGATAAAGCCAAAACATGTATCCCAAGCCGGCAACTATCATTATGAGTGAGTTAAAAAAAGTTATAAAAACTGCAGGAAGTGATTCTAAAGTGCGTACATCTTCCAATGCAGTTCTTACTCTTGCCTCACCCATCTGTAAATAAGATTCATAATTTGATAGCCGAAGTTTATCTATGATTTGCAGGGTCATTTCTTTACCAAAGATTAACGTAGCTTTTATCATGTAACCATTAAAAATGTACGTCAACAAAAAAGAAACCAAAACAAAAATTAAGTAAATCAACCAGTCGTATTCATTAAAAAAAGGTAAAGGAGTACCTGATATTTTATGACTAACCAGCATTAACAAACTTCCACTCCATAAACCATTAATTACAGCTAAAAAACCAAGTAGTGGCAATGCTATTTTTAGTTTTAATCTTAATAAATTAAGCAATGTTGCTTTTCCCAATGTTCCAGTTAATTTAGTTGCTATTATTGGTTTTAATTTCTTTGAAAAATAATTTGAAATACTTATAAAAATGTTCTGATAAGATTTATCTTTTTTTTCATTGTGTAACATCATTTTTTACTCTTTCTGAATACACTAAAACAAATAAATTTGAAATGTTTCATTTACTGAGAAAGAGTAAAAATTCACATTACTTTAAAAACATAATCTCTTTTTCTCCAAATAAACGCTCTGCAATAATATTATTAGCTTTACAATACTCTATTAATAAATTAGACTGTATAATGGGATTAGATTCATCTGTATACTTAATGCTACTAATAAACTCTAGCCAAGGTTCTTGACCCATTGCATACACATATACCTCTTTAGCATTAAATGCTTCCACCAAATTCTTTCCTCTTTCGAAATTAGAGCCCGCCAATCTTCGAGAAGAATCCTTATCTCTTGCCAATGGCTCTGTTAATAATGGGCCATAAAGCCATGTAAGTGGAGCTCCATCACATTCCATCCCTAAAAAGATAACATCAACATCTCCAAGTAAAGCTTGTACTCTCTGATAAATTTTCGATTCAACATTACAGGAATCTGCAACAAAAATCATTTTAAAATTACCAATACGTACATGATGACAAATTTTAGCTTGGATCTTTAGATCACAATGTTCTCCAATAAATGGAATGCCTGTAATAGAACAATCCATAAAGTTAATAGTGTCCATTTCATCAATTTCGAACACATTATCAAACCCAACTGATTTAAACATTAATTTTAAACTTGGATCTTGTAAACTTCCATTAGAAGATCTAGGTACTATTATTTTTTTTATTTTATACCTTAAAGGAATAAGTGTTTCGAACAAAATATGATCTTGATGATTATGTGTAATTAACACATAATCAATAGAATCAGGTAAATCCATATCTGAAAACCTATCAACTTCCTGAGGGTAACCATAATAACTAATTAATGGATCTATAAGAATACTAACATCCTTAGTTTCTACTAATATGCATGCATGCCCAAAATATCGCATTCTTACCTTATCCCCTGTATATTTTTCATATGCTTTAGGAAGTTCTGTGGTAAAAAATGATTCAAAGATAGACTCCATGTCAGCAGGTATATTCAATTTTTCTTTAATCTCGCTTAATGAACCAGGAGTTCTTCTCATCCTACTGAGCGTATCTAGTCCGTTATGACTAAAAGGTATGTTCAAATGTATTTTATCCTTATCTTCTAAACGCGGTGTACTTAAAACAAAAGGTCTTTCATCATTATCAGTCAGCCACAGTAAAATACTTTGTGAAGTTTTTTTATAAAATTTACTATTATATAAAAAAGGCTCAAATAGGCGAAAAGAAGGTTGGTTATTAAGGTCATAGATCAATTCTACATAACCTTTTAATACATCAGGAACTTCTTCATAAAGAGGATCAAGAGAATAACCCTTTGCTTTTGTCTTTAGCATCAAATCTAGCTCTTTGATCGCTTCACAAAAAGCAATAAGGTCTTTTTGATTTTCTAAAGTATTATTGCGTAACTGTTCAATCTCATCTACACGTTTTCCTTCATAATCAATAAAGGGACCTCCTAACATTTTTGGGTTTTTCACTGCCGCCGCATGTGCTGCGGGTGCCTGAATATAGGAACTCATTATTTTTAAATGTCTACCCACTATATTCATGGCTGCTGTTGCCGGAGATATTAAATAGCTCCATGCATACCAGTTATCAAATAATGGTTCTATTACTAAATTTGGTTTTAAATAGACTTGATCTGTATTCATATTATTATTTTGTATTTAATTCGCCCTCGAAGGCATCTTACTATTCATTCAACGATAATTTTAGCATGTTTGAGAATAAAAAATTTATATCCATATTTTATTTACGAACGTAATTTACTTAGTACACTTAAAATTTCACTAAGAGCTTTACAAATATAAAAAATCCCGAAAGCGCTAATATTTCTAGTATTTCTTTTTTCTTTATAATAACTTAATTACCCCAATTAATAAAATTAACAGAGCACGAATATATAGTATTATTTTTTAATATTAACCATTTTTGTACTACAAAAATATTTGTAAGAAATTACTTTATTTATTATCCATATTTGTAATAATTATAAGTAAAATCTTTATCTTACATTAACAAACTATCAATAAATTATCATATTAAAGCTTAAAAAAGAATGTAGCCAACCGAATAGAATGTATTTAAATATCAAACAAAAAACTATCAATTACCTTATCAGAAATTATAATTAAAAATAATCAAGCAGAATATCTCGATCAAAACATTTGTTTATATCTTGTAGCTAATATTATCGCTCCAAATTATACTTTGGTAGTATAAATTATTATTCTGAACTCTAAAAAAAGTGATTTAGACCAATACAAATAATACTTAAAATTATTTGATTGCTCATTTTTTATTCATAATCCTGTAATGCTTGTAATATCAGCTTATCGAATAATTTTTACTAAAAGTTCCTGTAGTTTTTTCGATTTTTGAGTAATAGGAATCCCCACATAATCTGCAATATGCATAAAAAGATGTACTTTTGTCTGTAAAAAAAATACTTTTGCAAAATGGATCACTGAATTGTTTTAAATATCAATTCTAATGTATGGTCGGTCAAGACCTTTGCTTTAAAATGAAGTCTGCAAGATTCTTAACTCCCACAATTTCCTATAAGAATGGAACTAATTCATTGTTTTTTATCAAAATACAATGATTTTTAAAATCGTGAGGGCTTATCCACAATCAATTAAAATTGTAATAGTCTAAATAAATAATCGGTTGTAGGCTATCTTTTAGTTCTGTTTTGATCTCATGCAAAAATTGAGACATATAATAAATTACATGAATCTAAAGAATATTAAAAGACCTCTCTGCAATTCCAGATATTCTTTTTGCAATTGGTTCGGCATGTTTAAAAATAAAAAAATGATCTCCTTCTAAAAGTTCAAATGTACAATTATCACTAGTTTCATTTTGCCAGTCCTTCATGCCTGATAAAGGAGTTTTTTCATTACCAATACCAATTTCTTTCTTACCCATCAAAATATGAATAGGAAAATTAAAAGGTACCTCCATTGGTAAATAGTTATAATCTTCAATAGCCTTAAAATCAGATTTCATTATTGGATAGTAAAGATCCAAAAGTTCTTTACACTCTAAAATTTCTTTAGGCAAACCTCCAATTTTATTTACCTCTTCCCAGAAAAGAGGGCTAGGCAGTAAGGACTTTTTATTATTAAATCGGGTAAATCCTGGTGCTCCGCGTCCTGTAAAAAAAAGAGCCATTGGTTTCTGTAATTTTTTTTCAGTTATTTTCTTTGCTAATTCATATCCTAGTAATGTACCCATGCTATGACCATATATGATATAATTTCCTTCTTGTATATGGGGCATTATTTGACTCAAAAGATCATCAACCATATGATCAATTTTATCCAGCAAACTTTCTTTAAAACGACTACCTCGTCCTGGAAGCTCCAAAGTAATCCAATTTATTTTTTTTGATACATGCTTTTCAATACCATTAAAGCTATATTTATTACCTCCTGCAAATGGGAGAGCTATTACTTTATTGTTCGTTGTCATTAAAAAATCTTTTAATCTAAATTAAATTTGTGTAATAATTTGAAGAATCTAATTTTAAAATCTTTATGCATTCTTCATTAACTAGTCTATTAGTCGCTATATGGCATTTATATTTACCATCTAACTTAATCTCTTTAAGAAAAAACTTTTCATTATCAATAATTGTACTATTTTGCGATATTTCAAAAGATTTTAGTGGTACAGACAAACCTTTTCCACAACCCTTGATTACAGCTTCTTTTTGAGTCCAATAATTATAAAATGAGTCCATTTTATTAAAAGATGCAGAAATTTTCATCCATTCTCCTTCTGTCATTTCAAGTTGAAAATCTTCTATCTGAATATCACGTTGCAATTCAATATCTACTCCTATATCACATATATTAGTCACAGCACAAACAACAATTTCTCCTGAATGAGAAATATTAAAATAAACTTCTTCTCCAAAATAAGGTTTCTTATACTTAGAATATTTTATACTGTTTTCTTTATATTTTTCATTAAAATTATCAGTACCTCTGTAAAGTAATATTCTTCCTAATAATGACAATTGAGCATCCTGCCACCTTCGATAGCTTTTTATTTTATTTTGAAAATCAATTGGAAATCTTAACAAAAACTCCTGCATTAATTTTTTATGATTATTCTCAGAAATATAGGAATAATAGATATAGATCATTTTCGTACGAAATATAAAACAAATAACTAACCTTATACTTTTTATTCACTTTTTGGGCTCATAATAAAGATTCTGCAAGTTTAGCAGTAATTGCCTTAATAACAAAATTTTATTAATCAAATAATTTCATCAAAAACAAAATCAATATCTCTAACAACCAACAGTCAAAAGTAATACTGGAATGGAATAATATAAGCAGCATATTGAATGCCTGTAGTAGTGCACGAAATAATTATAAATCAACACTGAATTATTTCGTGATATAAAAAAAGTAAAAAACAGGACAGAACAATCAATTTCATAAGATTAAATTTATATTGTAAAGAATTAAAGCATAAAAAAACTCATCAAAACATTAAAAGTTAAAATCTAAAATCTAAAAATCAATAATTTTATTTTTATGGCAAAATTGTGGCAACATAGGTTTTAAAAAAGCTGAAACGCAGGAAGTATACAGGTTTCAAGCTTAAGGTTCTAATCCTGCTCCCGTTAAGTCCTGAATTCCTACAATAAGATACAACATGAACTTTTTTCGGCCTAATACCTTGAAATTTACGCAATTGAAAACCTGCAGCTGTCCTTTTAAGATCGCGTGGCTTTTAGCATGTGCATCCCGAATAGCATGTCGGTATTTTTCATACATCAGGCGGTTTACCCTGGCCATGAAATCCACAATTTTCTGACTGATTTCCTGCTCATCGGGCTGCGTAACTTCTATCGAATCGCTGTAAGGTATGTAAAGTTTCGAATTTGGCATATCTAGAATATTATCGGTTTTGTTTAGTCGCTGTTTATTTTTTAACAGGAATAAATACAGCCTGCTACAGCGGGAATTTTTTCGATAGTACATTATTGCCTTCAGCAAGTTCTCTGAAATTTGCATTCATAATCCACGTTTCATTGATATGGCTGCAGTTGACGGAAAGGCAAAACGATCCTCCACCGATTTGGATTCGGCTACCTGAGCCGTAGTCCAATTATCGGAACTTTTGATTTTAAAGATTTTGTTTACTCCTCCATTTTGTACTATTGTCAAAGTAGTATTATCATTTAAAAGCATACCGTCTGCACCCTACCGTCTGGACACATCTTGGAATAACTGCCATCCCTGCATAATTGAAGTAAAGTTTTGTACTCCAATCCAAAATGTGGTTATTCCAGGTTTGCGTTCTGAACTATAACCTTTCCAGCCTCCCAATCTTGCAATTGCCCAAACATAACGTTTTAAATCTTTGCCCAGATAAGGGTTTTTCAACTTTTCAGTCTTTCCTTCTAAAGCTATTATTTGATATTCCAGACATTTTATTTCATCTTCTGAAAAACAGCTGCCAGATCCAATCTCTTCTTCAGGACAATTATAGGCTATTTGCATCAAAAA
>CBFGNY010000158.1:0-10600 GCA_965650235.1 uncultured Flavobacterium sp.
CTGTAATTGATATCGAAAAATTCAAATATTTTTGAGATGTCTTTCAAAATTCCCTGATGACAAGTAAACAAGGTAACATCTGTATAAATTTTGGCTGTAGATTCATTAAAATTACCAGTTGAAATAAACCCGTAACGACGTGTTTTTTCGTCTTCAACTCTTTCAATTACACAAATTTTACTGTGTACTTTTAAGCCTTTTATTCCAAAAATAAGTTCAATACCCTCTGTCTGCATTTGTTCGGCATACGAAATATTGCTGGCCTCATCAAAACGTGCCTGAAGCTCGATTTGGACTACGACCTTTTTACCGTTTTTTGCAGCATTTATAAGAGAACTAATTATTTGCGAATTCTTTGCTAAACGATACAAAGTGATTTTAATACTTGTTACTTTTGGGTCTAAAGCGGCTTCACGCAAAAACTTAGTAAGATAGGAAAACGACTGATAGGGAGCATGTAACAAATAATCCTTTTTACTGATTTTCTCCAGAATACTTCCTCCTAAGCCCAGACCTGGAATTGGTAATGGTTCATTTGGCTTATAAAGCAAATCGTATCTTCCTAAATTTGGAAAATTCATATAATCACGACGGTTATGATATCTTCCTCCGGGAATAATACTGTCTGTTTCTACGATTTTCATTTTTTCCAGAAAGAAGTGCAACGTATCATCTTCAATCTGACTATCATAAATAAAACGAACCGGTTCACCTATCCGTCTGTCTTTAACAGAAGTTGCGATTTTTTCAAGCATACTTTTGCTCAAATCACTGTCTATGTCCAACTGTGCATCACGAGTAATTTTAATCATGTGGGCGGAAACACTTTTATAATCGAAAATATTAAAAATATTTTTGAGGTTATGGCGAATAACATCGTCAATTATAATGACATACTGTTTATCATCTTCTGAAGGCAGGACAACAAACCTGTTGATTGTTTTAGGAATTTCGATTATTGCATAACGGACTTCGCCGTTTTTGTTCATTTCCAAACGTACGGCCAAATATCCTAAAGTATCTTTAAGAACCGGAAATTCTGCTAAATCGTTCAATATAATTGTTACTAATTCAGGACTTAATTTCTGTATAAAAAAGTCTTTTAAATAGTTTTCCTGTTCTTTTGTGATTTCATCTTCTTTGATAATAAAGATGTTTTCAGCCTCAAGTTCAGCTTCAATATTTCCTAAAATACGTAAACTTTCAGACTGTTGCTGAATCACGATTTCAGTAATATCCTTAATTAGCTGTTGAGCAGAAACTCCACCGAGGTATTTTTCGCCAGAAATTCCAGAAAGGCTTAATCTTCGTATTGCGGCATATCGAACCCTAAAAAACTCATCTAAATTGTTTGAAAAAATCCCAACAAAACGTAATCTGTCTAATAATGGGACTGTATCATCTGCCGCTTCCTGAAGTACTCTTGCATTAAACGCTAACCAACTTTTTTCTCTGTCTATATATTTCTGTTCGTGCACGTTGTTTATTTTAAATCTTTGGGAAAAATAGTTTTGTGAGTCGTGCCTTTATTAATTTTATCCCAGCTATCCTCTTCAAATCTAAGTGAAACAAAGCCAGAAGTAGGAACATTTTCAATAAAAACATCTCCAAATTTATTAACAAAATTTGTAATAGCCTCGTTATGTCCAAAAAGAATAACGCTTTCAAAACTATTATCACATGATTTGATAACTTTTTCGAGCTGCCTGTCATCAAAAGTGTACAATTCGTCCTTATACAGAATACTTTCTATTGGATAGGATAAATTTTGTGCAAAAATAAGAGCAGTTTCTGAAGCACGTGCAGCTGTACTGCTCCAGATTATATAGGTTTTAGGAAGAAAATTTGAAATAGTTCCTGATACATTATGAGCGTCTAAAATACCCCTTTTCATTAGAGGCCTGTCAAAATCTTTTAAAGGTGCTTCCCAGCTCGATTTTGCATGTCGTATCAAAATTAAATTTTTCATAAGATATTAAATTTAGAAACCTCAAAAAAACAAAGCTTCTATTTGTTGAAGTTCTAATTTACAAAAGAAATTTCAATAGCGGTTCATTTTTTAATTCTGTTAACATTTATAAATAATTAACAGCCACTCTTCGAGATTAAAATTTACAAATAAAAAAAATAGGTCGCTGCAATATAATTGCAGCGACCTAATAACTAAACCTGAATACTAACTCTCTTTTTTAAATTTTTGCAAACTCTTCCGCTTTTTTATCTTACGGTTTTTTTACATCAATTTTCTTGAAATATATTGATAAAATCACTTTTAATAATTACAATGTAAAGCAATTTTTATTTTTTTCCTGATACAAATTTACTGAGAGTATCGATAAAAAACAAAAAAAATCGATGAAATACATCTTAAATTTAAAAAGATAAGTTTAATCTTATTTTAAGGAGCTAATCTTTCTATTGTCCAGCTAAAATCTGACTGGCTTCTATAACGTATTCTGTCATGAAGCCTATTGGCTCTCCCTTGCCAGAATTCTACTTCTAATGGTGTTACCAAATAGCCTCCCCAATGTTGCGGTCTTGAAATCAATTTACCTTCAAAAGCATTTTCAAGCTCTTTTAGGTTTTCCTCTAAAAAAGATCTAGACGGAATCACCTCGCTTTGATTAGAAACTACAGCGCCCAATTTACTTCCGTCAGGACGTGAGTCGAAATAATTGTCTGATATGCTTTCAGAAGTTTTTTGTGCAATTCCTTTAATGATGACCTGACGCTCCATTTCGTGCCAGAAAAAAGACAGACAAACATGTGGATTTGCAGCAATTGCTTTCCCTTTCTCCGAATTGTAATTGGTATAAAAGATAAAACCTTCTTCAGAGAATTTTTTTAATAGAACCACTCTGGATTTCGGGAAACCATCTACTCCAATAGTCGAGACGGTCATAGCATTTACTTCTCCGCTTCCGCCAAAATCTTCTACTTCATGAAACCAGCGGTTAAAAAGATTGATCGGATCTTCCGGAATAGAAGCCTCCAACAATTCACTTTTCTCGTAAGATCTTCTATAATTGCTTAAATCGTTCATTTTTTTATTTTTAAAAGTTAAACGTTAGAAGTTAGACGTTAAGAGGAGGAAGAACTTTTAAACTTTTAACTCTTCCTCTAACTTTTTAACTACCATTCAAAACTTCTGCCATCGTCTGCTAAAAGTACATTTGGAAAAATGGTTTCAGCTTCTTCTTTAAAAGGCTCAATTCCTTCATATCTGGTTGAATAATGTCCTAAAATCAATTGTTTTGCATTTGCTTTCAAAGCAATTGTTGCGGCTTCTTTAGCAGTTGAATGTAAAGTTTTTTCTGCCAATGGTGCCTCTGATTGTAAAAATGTTGACTCGTGATACAAAACATCTACATTTTCAATAATCGGGATAATTGCCTCATTGTAAACAGTATCCGAACAAAAAGCGTAACTCATGGGCGGAATTGGGTCAAAAGATAACTTTTCGTTTTCAATAACAGTACCGTCATCAAGCGTTACATTTCCTCCGCCTTTTATTTTTTGATAATATGCAGTGTGAATATTATAATTCTGAACGGCATCGACATTTAGTTTCCTGTCACCGGGTTTTTCCTGAAATAAAAATCCGTTTGTATACACGCGATGTTTTAACGGAATCGTTTTTACAACAACTCTGTTATCTTCAAATATTACTTCACTTTTATCAGATTCCAGTTCATGAAAAAATAAGTTATAAGTCGTCCAGGAATTGGATAGTCTTAATTGTAAAGTAATAATTTCCTTTACTCCTTTTGGTCCGTAAATATGTAAATCGGCAGTTCTTCCTAAAAGAGCAAAAGTCGAAATAGTACCAATTAATCCAAAGAAATGATCACCATGCAAATGCGAAATAAAAATGTGATTGATTTTGGAAAATTTAATCTTGTTCTTTCGCAATTGAACCTGTGTTCCTTCGCCACAATCAATTAAAAATAGTCTGTTTTTAATTTCTAAAACCTGCGAAGTTGGGTTGGTAATGGTTCTGGGAGTTGCCGCATAGCAGCCGAGTATCGTTAATTTCATTTATAAATTGATAATTGACAATTATTAATTATTAATTATTAATTATCAATTGTTAATTATTAAAATCCTAAGTCTCTTTCAATTTCTTCCATTTCGATAATATCATGTGCTTCCAAAAGAGAAGGCACAACGGTTAATTTATCAGAAATTGCATTGAAATCAAGATTCGAAACCACAATTACAAATGATTTCTTTGCTTTTTTTTGTTGTTTGGAAAGCGGGGAAAAAAGTTTCAGATCACTTTCAGATAAATTGGAATCCGAAGTTAAATCGATTATAATATTTTGCTTTTCAAAGGTTTTAAACTGCTGCGTCACCTTATCCAAAAAAGATTTAAAATCTCCCTGAGTGTCTTTAATAGTAACCGTATGTCCTTTTTGATCTACTTTCATCTTATAATTTATTGGGGGCTCAATATAAAAATAATAATTCGAGAGCAAAGGTACGAAGTTTTTTAAATTTGTTTCAAGTTTAATGTTTCAAGTTTGCCAAGCTGAACGTCCAACAACGCAAAACTTGAAACCTGAAACAAAAAAAACTAAATTTACTGTATTTTAGAAGCCAAAAGATAAATAACCGCCATTCTGATCGCTACTCCATTCTCCACCTGATTGAGGATTACAGAATGATTGGAGTCTGCCACTTCAGAAGTGATCTCTACTCCCCTGTTGATTGGTCCCGGGTGCATGATGACGATTTCTTTTCCGAGTGAATCTAATAAAGGTTTATCCACTCCGTATTGCTGTGCATATTCACGTGTTGAAGGGAAAAAGTTCACATCCATACGTTCGTTCTGAACACGAAGCATATTGGCAACGTCGCACCATTCTAATGCTTTTCGTAAATTCGGCTCTACCGTAACTCCTAATGATTCAATATATCTTGGAATCAACGTCTTTGGCCCGCACACTTTTACTTCTGCGCCTTGCATCTGCAAAGCATATATATTTGAAAGCGCTACACGCGAGTGCAGAATATCGCCTACAATAACTACTTTTTTACCGGCTACATCGCCCAGTTTTTCTCTGATCGAATAACTGTCTAATAATGCCTGAGTAGGATGTTCGTGAGCTCCGTCTCC
Source organism: uncultured Flavobacterium sp. (assembly GCA_965650235.1). Lineage (GTDB taxonomy): Bacteria > Bacteroidota > Bacteroidia > Flavobacteriales > Flavobacteriaceae > Flavobacterium. Next base: position 5,120 of record CBFGNY010000158.1, read on the forward strand.
TGCGTTTACGATACTGGCTTTGACATTTTTGGATAAAAAATAAGCCGCTCCGGGATTGGAGTGGCGCATTACAACCATATCTACTTTCATCGAGAGGATATTGTTTACCGTATCAATAAGTGTTTCTCCTTTTTTAACCGATGACTGGGCAGCCGAAAAACTAATTACATCTGCCGATAATCTTTTTTGGGCTAACTCAAACGAAAGTTTGGTCCTTGTACTGTTTTCGAAAAAAATGTTAGCAATGGTAATATCTCGTAATGAAGGAACTTTTTTAATTGGCCGGTTAATGACTTCTTTAAAATGATCTGCCGTTTCAAAAATTAGGTTAATATCATTCTCGTTGATGTATTTAATTCCTAATAAATGATTTACGCTTAATTCTTTCATTTTTGTTTCTTTATATTTATTTGTCAAATTTTGAATTTCTGAAAATATTCAGTTCTTCAATGCTTTTAAAGAGAAGCTTCTCTATTGGACCATTCTGTCTACCACCTCACTAAAATCCTGCAAATCCCTAGCAACTTAGTCAAAAATCTTCTGCCATCTGAAACCCGGAATTTCGATTTTAGATCTTGCAGAACCGTTCCAGATTATTTTAAAATCGTTATTGATTAAAACTTCAGCAACTCGTTTCCCTATTTCTATTGTAATGGCATCATCTGAATTATCTACTTTCTGAAAAGCGATATACAAGCCTGGATTTTCAATATCGATCGCTCTGGCCAAATCCTGTTCGTGATAAAAACAATAACCATCAGATTCTACTTCATTTTCCTGCAATTCTCTTTCCACCTCAACTACTTCATACTCACCATCGGTTGTGGTGTAACCTGCATTGTGAAGTGCGATTATATTCTCATCGCATAATTCATCAAACGCTTTTATCAGCCTTTAAGTATCTGTTGGGCTTTCCCATTGTTTACTTTCTGAAAGTAACTTTTGGTATTCCTCTTTTATTTTATCAAAAGCCCACTCTTCTGAAATTTCATCTTCAAATTCGTTGTCTTCAATTTCTTCTAATATGTTTTCCTGAATCTCATCAACAGAAAGAAATCCCATTCTGACCTGATTAAAAATTGATTCATAAATAAACGATTCGTTTTCTGTCATTATTATATTTTCAATTTTTAAGAATTCAATTTAATTTGTCACCAAATAGACGACATCTTCGCCGTCATTTTCTTTCCAGTTCACTACTACCTTTTCATTATTTATAGCATCTACCTGACGACCGCGATAATCGGGCTGTATAGGCAGGTTTCGGCTAAAACGTCTGTCAATTAACACTAACAATTCGATTTCTGAAGGTCTCCCAAAAGACTGAATTGCGGTTAAGGCAGAACGAATGCTTCGTCCGGTAAACAAAACGTCATCGATAAAAATGACTTTTTTGTTTTCGACTATAAAATTGATTTGTGTTTTATTGGCTTCAAGCGGTTTATCTGTTCTGCGAAAGTCATCCCTAAAGAAAGTGATATCTAAATACCCCAATGAAATTTCAGGTGTATTGTATTCGCTCTGTAATATTTTTTTTAAACGTTCAGCTAAAAAAACGCCTCTCGGCTGGATTCCGACTAAAATAGTATCAGAGAAATCAAGATGTTTTTCGATTAACTGACAAGCCAAACGATGGAGTATGATAGTAACTTCTTTTGAATTAAGTAATACTTTTTGGCTCATAATTAAGTGTGATGTTTGGTTGGGCAAATATACGAAATCCGATTTAGGATTTATTCATCAACTGCCTTTAAAAAATATTATTTTTTTTTAAAGAAACCCATGTGGCCTTATGCCAAATATATTCTAAAGGACCTTGTTTATGTGTTTTTAGCCACCAGGAACAGAACGATAATTGCAATATAAACAAAACAATACCAATTAATAAACTATAAGTCGCTCCAGTATATTCTACAATCCCCAATCCGTATCTATAATAAATAAAGGAACCGACGATAGATTGCATAATATAATTGGTCAGACTCATTTTTCCAAACGGAATTAGCCCTGAAAGAATGTTCTGGATGTGCTCTTTCTGATAAAATATTACAAATGAGGATACTATCAGGATCATAAAAGCAAGATTTGACCATGATTTTATAATTATTGAAAGGCTCTCATGCATTGGTTTGTGCCCGATAATTTGTAATGAAAAAAATTGGAAAACATATAAAGGAACAAAAAGAAGAAAAGAAAAAAGGAGTGTTTTTTTCCAAAACAAATTACTTTCTGCAGATGTAATAAATAATTTTCTACGTCCGATTAACATACCAAACATAAATAAAGCCGGAGCCTGAAAAAAACGTCCATTTTCCCAAGACCAGAAAATTGATGCTAATCGTCCAACTTTTAAATTCCCAACCGCATGATCAATAAAAGAATCTCCTTTTAAATATTCCCCCATCAATTCAAAATAATGGCTTGATATATTTGGTGTTGGAACATATTCAGGATGCAATAACATATAAAAAAACTTTATCCATTCCAAAGGCTGTAACATTAAAATAAAAGCAGTAATAAAAACAGCTTTATCGTTCCATTTACAAACCGGAATCAAAACGATTCCCAAAACAGCATAAATCATTAAAATATCACCTTCGTAAAAAATAGTATTTATAATACCAAAACCCAATAAAAGCAATAATCGCCAAAGAAATCTTCCTCTAAAATCATTTCCTTTTCTTTCCTGATTATTATTTTGAATGTAAAAACTAAAACCAAATAGTAAAGCAAAAATAGCATAGGATTTTCCACCAAAAAGAAAAAACAATGTTTCCCAAATAATTTTATCTAAAGATTTTATCCATTCCGGCAAAAAATTGGGTAAGTAATAGTAATCAAAATGTTCTATATTATGCAAAAACATAATTGACATTATAGCAAATCCCCTTAAGGCATCAACTACTTCGATTCGTGGAGCTTTTATATTTAAAGTACTGTTTGACATCATTTTATTTAATTTTTTTTTATCAAAAATATCTTAATTTTAAAAAACTACAAACAGATTTAAATAAAACTCTTCCTTGAGACGAATTAAATTTTACTTTAATAAATGTGTATTAATTGAAATATTATATTTACTAAAGTTGTATCAAATCCTCCTAAGCAGTAAGCTATTTTATTCTTCAACAGCATTGAATCTCATCATATTCCTTAATCAAATAAAAAAATATCGCAAATGTTTGCGAAACCAAAAAGTTGCGCATGTATTTGCAATCAATTGGTTTTGTAAATAAATTTACAACAAATGAGAAGAGACATTTTTCAGGCAATAGCTGACCCGACAAGGCGGGCTATTATATCTTTGATTGCTTTACAAGCAATGACACCAATCCCGATCGCTCAGGTGTTAAAAAAACAATAGCGAGGAAATTTTCGTGTCCGCAAAGCAATCAACTTTATAAACATTCAAATTCCGTAGGAATGAACCATATTGTAGCGACGGATTTTAATTCGTTGTAAAATAAAATGTCATCTACAAAAGTTCCATAGGAACGAATCATATTAAACATAAAATGTGACGAACCTACGGCTCTTCCTTACTTTGCATGTTTAAAACTGGATTTAAATCCAGCCCTAAAATATTTAATCGAGCCGATGGCTCTTGCTTCTCGTTCATCTAAAAATCCTTACTCTGATACACACAAAGATAGCGCGGAAATTCTTTCCGTGCCCGTAAACTATATCACATTATAAACATTAAAGTTTCGTAGGAATGAACCATATTTTAGCGACGGATTTCGTTGTAAAATAAAATGTCATCTACAAAAATTCCATAGGAACTCATCATATTAAACATAAAATGGGGACGAACCTACGGATCTTCCTTACTTTGTATATCTAAATAAACTGGATTTAAATCCAGCCCTACAATATTTAATCGAGCCGATGGCTCTTGCTTCTCGTTCAACTCAAGCTCGACCGCTCGGATATGCACAACGATAGAGCAGAAATTCTTTCCATCCCCGTAAAGCATATCAACTTTACAACATTAAATTTATAGGAATGAATCATATTATAGAAATTACTCGCTGTAATTTTAGACACTAAAATTATTTTTATGACCCTTGTAATATTTTCCACTAATTAAGCAACTTATGCATTATATAACTTAATTTCAAAACGGTATGAAGAAATGCTTAATGACTAAAAAAAAACGATAGTATGGAAACGGAATTTTTAGGGCTAATCCATGAAAATCAAAAAATAATATATAAGATTTGCAAATTATATCGGGATAGTAGAGAAGACCAGGAAGACTTATTCCAGGAAATCGTTTATCAGCTTTGGAAATCTTATCCAGGCTTTAAAGGAGAATCCAAAGTAAGTACGTGGATATATAGATTGCATTAAATACTGCTATCGCTACTTATCGAAAATCAAAAGTATCTATTGATTATTATGAAGAGTTCCCCGAACATATTCATCCCTCTTACGAAAAGACAATTTCAGAAAATGAGGAACGGTTGTTTTGGGCTTTACGAAAATTAAATGATTCAGAGAAAGCGGTCATATCTCTTTATCTTGAAGACTTCAATTATAAGGAAATTGCAGAAATAACAGGACTAAGTGATAGTAATGTAGGTGTACGATTAAACAGAATTAAAAATAAATTGAAACAAATTCTAAAATAAAAATTATGGAACTAAATGATTTAAAATCAGACTGGAAAAACGCTGGTGAAGATTTCAAAAGCGAAGCAGACTTGCGATTAATGACTAAGATTGTCAATCACCCATCAATAAAAAAAATAAGAACAAAACTGATTATTGAAGCAGTTGTCCTACTATTCTTTTTATTTATTTATTATGACTGGTTCGATGGAGACAAAAAACCATTTTATGCGAATCTGTCATTAGTAGTTGGCTTAATATTATACATTTTCAATGATGTCATTGGTTATATTTCTATAATAAGACCTATCAAAGAGACGAATTTGAAACTATCCCTTCAAAATTATTTAACGAGAATAAAACGACTATCGATTTCTTCAGTAATTATCACATTTCTATATAGCATCTCAATTATTATCTTTTTTACGTCAGTAATAACTTTTACAAAAGAAAAAGGATTAATATTGATATTTAGTATAGTTGTTGCAGTTCAATTTATTCTATTATCTTTAAGAATGTGGACTAAATGGATTAAAAATTTGGAGCTCCAAGTAAAGGATTTTAATATTGATGAAGAATAGTAGTTTGTATTGTTCAAGAAAATTCCGATCGCTCAGATGTTAAAAAACAATAGCGAGTAAATTATTTCGTGCCCACAAAGTATATCAACATTAAAATTCCGTAGGAATGATTCATATTGTAGCGACGGATTTTAATCCGTTGTAAAATAAAACGTTATATACAAAGTTCCATAGGAACGCATCATACTAAACATAAAATGGGGACGAACCCACGAATCTTCCTTATTTTGCATATCTAAACTGGATTAAAATCCAGCCCTACAATATTTAATCGAGCCGATGGCTCT
>CBFGNY010000159.1:0-10539 GCA_965650235.1 uncultured Flavobacterium sp.
GCCATGCAAAACAAAATCGATGAAGTTCTGGACAAAGTAGGCATGAAAGAATATATGAACAAAATGCCACATCAGCTTTCAGGCGGTGAACAGCAGCGTGTTGCCATTGCAAGGGCATTATTGAACGATCCTGAATTTATCCTAGCCGATGAGCCAACGGGAAACCTTGACCCGCAAACAAGCTCTGAAGTTCTGGAAGTATTGAAAAAAATCAATGCCAACGGAAAAACCATAATCATGGCTACTCACGATTATGCTTTGTTGATGAAATTTCCATCTAAGACATTGAAATGTGAAGATGAGAGAATTTTTGAGGTTGTACAAAGATCTGTGTAATTATTTCTTATAAACATGTGGATTTTCTTTAATTCCTTTTTTGAATATTTTTCTAATATTCATTCTTAAGAAAGTATCCATTTTCAAAAATATGTCGGTAAATTTATGTTCAGGTCTTCCTCTAAAAGAGGTTACATGAAATTTATCCGTGGCAAGAACCGGTGTTTTTGAAAAATAATAGTTGGATATACAACATCTAAATCCATCATGTACAACCGGAGAAACAGAGTGTAAAGACTTATTATGAGTTACCATCACAACCAGCCTGTTGAATTTACTATGAATTTTAATTTGCTTTTTTTGCAAACCTTCAGGCCACAATTCAAGATTACCTCCGTATTCCACATTCCAGTTGGGGGTAACATAATATAATAAATTCAATACACGCCAGCGTTCACGGTTCTTATCGTGTGAATTATCTAAATGGGGGTTAAGGAATTGTTTGTTTCCCATCATCGAAAGCCCTCCTGCATAAAGAAATTCATCCGGAATAGGATCTTTAATTTTACAAATTTCCCCAATCAATTCAACAATTTTTTGATTTTGAAAAGCATAAATGATTTCTTCTAATACAGGATTATATAAATTCATTTGAACGGCAACAAACTTATCTTCTTTAATGCTTTTTTTGAGAACCATTTGATCCTGTTCAGGGAAAATTTTGTGTAATTTGAGTACTATTTCTTCAGGAAGCAAATTATCTAAAACAAAATAACCAATTTTTCCCTTTGATTCTTCGAACTGTTTTGAAAGAAGCGCTTTGTTATCATTGACCTTTTTATAAATAATTTCAGCAAACTTATTTCTATCTATAAATTCCATATTTTTGGCGTATTATTGCTTGCAAATATATTACTAAAAAGTTTTTATTAATGCTTTCCATTCTTATTCCTACCTATAATTATAATGTTTATGACTTAGTTTTAGAATTACACAGGCAATGTCTGGAATTAGAAATAATTTTTGAAATTATTGTAATTGATGATGGATCGAGTACTTGTATTGTAGAAAACGAGGAAATAAATAGTTTACCTTATTCACATTATGAAGTGCTAAATTCTAATATTGGCAGAAGTAAAATAAGAAATTTGCTAGCTCAGAAAGGAAATTATAAATGGTTACTTTTTCTCGATGCTGATGTTTTTCCTAAAAACAAAAATTTCATTTCAACATACATTCAGCATATAAATAAAGAACAAAAAATAGTTAACGGAGGTTTACTATACCCGGAAAAAAAACCAAAAAAAAGCAAACTGTTTCGCTGGATCTATGGAAAAAACAGAGAAGTAGTTCCCTATTATAAAAGAAGGGAAAAGCCTTATTTAAGTTTTTTAACCTTAAACTTTTTAATACATAAAAGTATCTTGGAAAAAGTCAGATTTAATGAAAACATTCCAAATTTAAGACACGAAGACACTTTATTTTCTTATAATTTGATGCAAAAAAACATTCGAATAGAGCATATCGACAACCCTATTTATCACTATGGGATGGATGATTTTAAAATTGCAATTCGAAAAGAAAACGAATCGTTGTCTGCATTGAAATATTTGATTGACAACAAATTAATCTCGACAGACTATGTCCGAATTTCCAAATTATTTTCAAAGATCAAAAAATTAAATTTGATTCCTGCCCTTTTGATTTTCCACAAAGCAACTCAACATGTTTTTCTAAAAAATCTGGCCAGTAACAATCCATCTTTATATATTTTTGATTTATACCGATTGGGTTATTTAGCTAAACTTGAAAAAACAAATAACCTATGTATCAAATTTTAAAAAATATCATCATGCAAATTGTTCCAAGAAAATTAATCTTTGAACAAGAGGAAATTTTTAGAGAATTTCATTCAATTCTTTACACTGGAAACACTTTTCAGTGTAACATTTGTAAAAAAAAATTAAGAACCTTTATTGATTTAATGAATGCAGATTCATTATGCCCTAATTGTGGAAGCTTAAAAAGAAATCGCAGATTATGTTTTTTTTTGGAGACCGAGTTTTTAAGCCCTAAAAGCCACATTTTAGATTTTTCTCCTTCGAGATGCCTGTATCGAAAATTGAAAGAACAAAAAGGAATTAACTATCAAAGTACTGACTTATCCGGTGATTTCATCGCTGATTATCAATTTGATATTACTCATTTAGATATTAAAGATAACACTTTAGACTTGATAATTTGTTACCATATTTTAGAACATATTGAAGATGATACTCAAGCAATGAAAGAATTATTCCGGGTGATGAAACCGGGAGCCAAATCTTTGATTCAAACGCCTTTTAAAGAAGGTGAAATTTACGAAGATTACACTATCACATCGGAGCAAGATCGCCTAAGACATTTTGGACAAGAAGATCATGTTAGAATTTATTCGGTTTTAGGATTAAAAGAAAGGCTTGAAAATTGTGGTTTTTTTGTTGAAATCAGGCAAAATTTTACTGATGCAAATAAATTTGATTTTGATACAGAGGAAATAGTCATTATCATTACTAAACCATTAAATTAATAAAATGCCATTCTTCTCCGTTATTATTCCACTTTATAACAAAGAAAATTTTATTGAAAACACCTTAAAAAGTGTTCTCAATCAAAACTTTACTGATTTTGAAGTAATTATAGTAAATGATGGTTCTACAGATAAAAGCGAAGAAAAATTATTGAGTTTTAAAGATGATAGGATTCAATATTTTTATAAAGAAAATGAAGGGGTTTCTATTGCCCGAAATTACGGAATTAAAAAAACTAAATCAAATTATATCACTTTTATTGATGCTGATGATTACTGGTATCCTGAATTTTTAGAAGAAATATTTAAAAGTATAAAGCTTTTTCCGGAACAAAAAATTTTTACAGCTGCTATTGAAATTGAGACCTCTAAAAATATTTTTCCTGCTCAATATTCAATCCAAAAAACAGGGGATTTTGAATTGGTTAATTATTTCAAAGCAAGTATCAAAGAAAGTGTTATCTGGACTTCCTGTGCCGTCTTCCATAAAAATATCTTTACAGAGATTGGTAATTTTGACCCTAAAATAAAAAGCGGTCAGGATACCGATTTATGGATAAGAATAGGACTTGTTTATCCTATTTTATTTTCTTGGAAAATTTTAGCCCGCTATGTTTATGATGAAAATAGTCTTTCAAAAGATACAAATCTATTGAACTCCAAAATGAATTTTTTGAAATTTACAGAACAAGAAAAAACAAATTCAGACCTAAAAAAAATTTTAGATTTAAATCGGTTTTCTTTAGCTATAAAAAGCAAGTTAGCCTTAAATAAAACTCTTTATGAATATTATTATAACGGCATTGAGTTAAAAAACCTGAGTTTAAAAAAAAGAATCATATTAATGCTACCTTCTTACTTATTAAAGTTTTTAATTCACTTCAAACTCAAGTCAGCAGATTTAGGCTTTGGCTCATCTGTTTTTAAATAACTTAAACTCTTTGTATTCTCTAATGTAATCTCCTTCATCAAATGTTTCAGAAGCTAAAACAAGGCACACAGCTCCAGAAGAAAAATTTTGTAATTCTCTCCAGACCCCTTCTGCAATATACAACCCAAAATTAGGTTTATTAAGTGTAACAGTTTGTTTTGATTTTCCATCTTTTAAAACTACTTCAAAACTCCCACTAAGAGCAATTAAAAACTCTTGTTGCTTTATATGTGCATGCCCGCCACGTTTGCTGCCACCTGGAATATCATATAAATAATATACTCTTTTAGAAACAAACGGAATAGTTTCTCCTTCAATAACCGAAAGATTTCCTCTTCTGTCGTGTATTTTAGGGATTTCAATTAATTGAGTAGTGTTTTTATTTGTCATTACTTTTTTCTTTAAATTTTGAAATTCCTGTACAACCTCTTTTCCATTTATTTATTATCTCAGTTTTTTTTATATACCTATTTCTAACCAAAAAAATTACATATTTAGCTAGCCAAACATAACCTATTCTTCCATAAATTTTATAGAACAATGCCCCTCTTGCAAAGATTAAGGAATCTGACCCCTCATTTTTACCAGATGAGAATTCAGGATGCGAAACGATTACTTTTGGAAAAAAAATAACCTTTAATCTTTGTTTCAAAGCCAATCTTAAAAACAAAAATTCCTCAGCTGTCTCAAAAAAAGAACCTAAACCAAAATTTTTATCAAAAAAGATATCATTATCTCTAATTTTCTCTAATAAAAAAGCGATTTCAATTGAACTCACATTCCAAATACTCTTTAAATCATGTCTAAAAGCATGTCTCCATTTCTTTTGGGGTTCGGAAACTCCTTTTCTATAATGATTGAATGTTATTATATCAGAATCTGGATTGTTTGTAAATGCCGAAATAATATTTTGTTTAATTTTTTTTTCAAAAACTACATCGTCATCGGTAATCAGACAAATTTTTTTTGATGCATTTTCTATTGCTCTATTTCTACTTTTAGACAAACCTTTCTCATCAACATTAACAACCTTAACATTTTGATAATCGGATTTTAAAACAGACTTTTTAGTTTGATTGACAATTACTAAATTAAAATTTGAGAAATGTTCAAAAGGAAACATTTTCAAAAGAAAATCAAAATCAATTCTATTTTGTGTAGCAATTAAAATCTCTAAATCATTTTCTGAAAAAACATTTAACATTTTCCTATATATTTACGTAAATATAAATATTTATATCAAAAAATGAAGATACTCTTAGTTGGAGAATACAGTCGATTGCATAATTCTTTGAAAGAAGGATTAGAAACATTTGGACATGAAGTTACAATCATCGGAACAGGAGATAGTTTCAAGAAATTTCCGGTTGATTATTCCACCTTTCCTCATTTGATTTCAAACAAATTTTTAGCTTTTTGTAACAAAATAATTTTTAGAATCTTCAGAATTGATTTACAATTAGCAGAAAAGGGAATTCGTTTTTGGCTGTTTCTTCCAAAACTCAAGAATTACGATGTCGTTCAATTAATTAATTCTAATGCTCTTGAAACATATCCTTTTGTTTCAAAATATTTACTTCGAAAACTTTTTAAGAAAAATAAAAAGTCTTTTTTATTAGTATGTGGGGAAGATACTCCCATTATTGAATTTCTATTGAAAAAAACTTTAAAATATTCTATTTTAACACCTTTGCTAAATAGTCCAAAATTAAAATCACAATACCATTTTTCATTAAAATATATAACAAAAAGGCATCAAAATTTATATGAGTTTATAAAATTTAATGTTGATGAAATCATCGTTTCAGATCTGGATTATAAAATTCCATTACCCCAATATAAATTAATTCCAAATCCGATAAATACTGATAAAATAAAATTTGAGCCTTTAATTATTGCTGAAAAAATAATTATCTTTTTAGGAATAAACAAAACAAGCGAAATCAAAAAAGGAACACATTATTTTGAAAAAGCACTTGAAATAATTGAACAAAAATACAGTACAAAAGTTGAAATCATCGTTGTCAACAGCATTCCATATAACGAATATATCAATCTTTATAATAAAGCTCACATTGTATTAGATCAGGTTTACGGATATGATCAGGGTTATAACGCATTAGAAGCAATGGCAAAAGGTAAAGTGGTTTTTACCGGTGCTGAAACTGAGTTTGTCAACCATTATAATTTAACTGATAGAGTTTGTGTAAATGCTCTTGCTGATGTAGAATATCTTGTTAATGAATTGTCTTTTTTAGTTGAAAATAGTACGGAAATAAAAGCAATTGGTAATCGAGCCAGAAATTTTATTGAAAAGGAACATGATTATATAAAAATCTCAAAAAAATATTTAGATGTTTGGGAAAATAGCTGAATTAAAAAATATTTAAATTCTATAACCTCAATACACCATATTTGAATATACAATAAATTGCATAAAATCCATCCTTCCAGTTTATTTTTTTTCCTTCATCATAAGTTCTTCCATAATAAGATATACCAACTTCATAAATTCTTATTTTAGCAATGCGAGAAATTTTAGCTGTTATTTCTGGTTCAAATCCAAATCTTTTCTCTTTTAGTGGTATAGATTTTAGTAATTGTGCATCAAACAATTTATAACAGGTCTCCATATCTGTCAAATTTAAATTGGTAAAAATATTAGACAACAAAGTCAAAAATTTATTTCCAATTGTATGCCAAAAGAACAAAGCCCTATGGGCATTGCCTCCCATAAACCTTGAGCCATAAACAACATCTGCGAAACCATCTAAAACTGGTTGTAAAAGAATTTTATATTCATTTGGATCATATTCCAAATCAGCATCTTGAATGATTATAAAATCCCCAGTTGCACTTTCAATACCTGTATGCAATGAAGCTCCTTTTCCTTTGTTATTTGGGTGATGCAAAAATAATATTTGCAAGTCAGCGTTATGTAAAATATAATTATCAATTACCTCTAATGTATTATCTGTAGAACAATCATTGACTATAATTATTTCTTTACTAATGTTTTGTGGTAAAGATGTATTTTTAATTTTATCCAAAATTAAATGAACATACTGAGCCTCATTAAAAACTGGTATAATAATCGATAGTTTATTCATTTTTGAATTTACCTTATTTCAGCAAATCTAACATAGATTATTTTAACTACAAAATATTATTTATATTTGAAAAAAAATGACTTTCAATATATTTAAGTATAGATATTACATATTCATAATCCTATTTTCATTAACCTGGATACTATTTCTTAATAATCTTCTACAGCTTAATAAACAAACATTCATTTTTGCAGATTCAGATAATTATAGGGAATCGGCAAGTTTTCTATATCATAATTTAAAAGTACATTATTTCAGACCACTATTTATGTCTATCATAACAGGCATTCCATACTTATTTGGATCCAGCGATTCTCAAATTTACACATTTAGCATATATATAAATTTGTTTTGCTGGGTTGGAACTTCAATGCTATTGTTTACTTTATTAAAATCTTTTTTAAACGATTTAAGATCTTTTTTTTATTCATGTGTTTATATTATGCTTTTGGGTAGCTCAATAGTAATTTTTCATCTTTTAACTGAAAGTGTTTTTGTCTTTATAATTATGCTTTCATATTATTTTATACACAAATACTATAAAACAACTGAGTTTTACTATTTATCTATATCATTGAGTCTTTTTGTCATATTGATTTTAATTAAACCTGGCATTCTATACCTATCTGTCATTTTTTTATTATTTTACATTAAAGTAATAATTAAAAATATTTACAAAACTTCAACACTTTTTATTGTATTTAGCATTAGCATGGTTATATTACAACTTGCACTAATGAAAAAACAATATGGTAATTACACAATAAGTTATATAGATAGTTTTACTTATTATAATTACTTATCAAATAGGGCCACAGGAATTAAAGAGAATAAAGCTAATGTGAATTACAACAATGTAAGAGCAGACTATTTTTATAAATTAACTTTCAAAGAACAAAAAAAAATTGCATTTGAAGATTTAAAAAATCAGTTTCAATATAATTCTAAAAATTTGTTTAAAGCATACATTTATAATCTTATCGAAAACACTAAAACACCTAGTGGGAGCATTGTTATTTGCAATAATATTGAGAATAATGACATTTTCGTTTTAGCAAAAAAAAACACTATAATTATTTCAAAATGGCAAAATAGGATATTAACAATTTTTGGTATTCTTTTGGCATCACTATTTTTATTTAAGTCATTTAAACAAGATCCATTTTATGCAATATTGAGTTTTTTTGTACTATATATTTTTTTGGTTTCAGGAGTGTCTTACGGTGAAGGAGATCGATTTCACATAGTTTTCTTTCCAGTCGTTATTCTTCTTTTCGCTAAATTTATAAATGCTAAAAACCACTCAGTTGCTCTTAGACTTTAATTATTGACTTTACAAAAAATAATTTCCTAAACATCCATAAAATCAAAATTAACACAAACATATTCGCATAAAAATATGCCATTAGAGCACCCTCTACAGAAAAAAACTGAACAAAATAATACGACAGCGATAAATAAATAACATTGAATAAAATTTCTATGATAAAGTATTTTCGGATCATTCCCTTTACAGCAATCTGATAACCGAAAGCTAAAGTCATTATTCGAAACAAATCACCTAAAAGCTGCCAAATTAGCATATTTTTTATTTTTGAAAATACAGGTGTAAAAGCCAAACTTATAATCGTGTTCCTGAACACAAAAACAACAAACAACATAATTACAAACAAAGGCACAAAAATCTTAAAGTATAATATTAATTCCTGTTTAAACTCATAATCTGTTTTTAGAGATGCTAATTTAGGCATATAATACATTGACAAACCTGAACTAAAAATCAACATATAGAAACTGGATATTTTATTAACACCATCCCAAATTCCTGCTTCTTCGATCGAATATCGATTAGCAATAGTATTTCTTATTAACATTAGAGTCACTGGAACGATAAATGCACTCAATAAAGCCATTGATGAAAATTTCATTATGGCATTAAAATACTTTTTACTTATAATCTTCTGCAGATCAAATTGAGAATAACTTTTATCTCTACTAATAAAAATAAAAGTCACAAATACAAAAACTAATTCACTTAACGCAACTGATAAAAGTCCACCGTATATATTTTGTTTCCAAATTAAAACTGCCGTAATTCCAAAGACAAAAATATTAGAAATGATTTGTATGTAAACTATTTTTTTTAAAACCTCTAAACCATTATAAACAGCAATCCAAAAAGCATTTAAAACCATTAAGGGCAATAGTAAACCGAAAAATTGTATGGGAACGACGTATTCATCACTTAAAAATAAAAAAGAGGATATAAATTCAGAGAATAGTAAAACAACACTGCCTAAAAAAACAGAAATTATTAAAAATACCCAGAAAAAAGTGGAGTATATTATTGATAGTTCTTCCTTTTGATTTTTATTTTCTACAACTAATTTAACAACCAGATTGTTAATACCCAAAGTTGCCAAAGATTTAAACATAGTTGAAAAGTTTCTAAAGCTTCCCAACAAAGCCATTCCCGGGCTTCCCATAAATACAGCAACTATTTTAGTAGAAAGTATTCCTAAAAAAAACCTTACTATCACCGAAATAGAATTTAACGATAATATCTTTAATAGTTTATTTTGAGTTAAATATTTCAATTTTATAAATTTCTAATGACTTTTGCAGGATTTCCAGCAGCAATCGCATTTTCCGGAATACTTTTGGTTACTACTGACCCGCTACCAATTATAGAGTTTTTTCCAATGGAAACTCCTTTTAAAATGGAAACATTTGAACCTATAAAAACATTTTGATGAATGTAAACCGGAGCTGATTTAAAATTTCCTAAACTCCTTTTATCTATTGCCAAATCGTGTCCATCATTGTCAATAATAGAGCAATTTTCACCAATTAGCACATCATCATCAATAACAACTTTCGAACAGCATTCTATTGAGAAAGCATTGTTAATAGCCACATTATTCCGAATCACAATTTCACTATCCTCTTCTCTAGCCTCCATATAGGTGTAATGCGAATAAAAATGTGGTGACGAAATTACTCCTATCTGTACATTTTCCCCAAAATAAATCTTCCCTTTTCCTTTCAATAATAATGGATGAAACTTTACGGGTTTTCCCGAAACCTTTTTACAATCTGATAACATTTCGTACTTCTCAATTCGAAAAGTAACAAAGCAAAATTGTTTTATTTTATTTATTATTCCCATTTAATACCGATTTAAAACTGAAACAATAAAACCTACTTCATCCTTTGTCAATACCAGATTAATTGGAAGGCTCAATACCTCATTATGAATCCTTTCTGTTACGGAAAAAGACAAATGATTCCAAAATTCAAAAGCTTTTTGTTTGTGCGGCGGAATCGGATAATGAATCATCGTTTGAATTCCATTTTCTGCCAAATAACTTTGTAATTCATTTCTTTTTTTAGTTCGAATAACAAACAAATGAAAAACGTGATTTTCCGTAAAATCCCAAAACGGCAATTTAATCTTCTCGTTTTTAATTTCTGCTAAATAACATTTAGCAATCGCTCTTCGCCTATCATTTTCAGCATCCAAATTTCGCCCGTTGCGAGGTCGTGCTGTAACTCGACGCGCCGATCGACATCGCCACCGTCGCGCCGAGGCTGCGCTGGATCCAAGCGATCGGGTCCGGTGTCGGCCAGTTCCAGGCGTGCGGACTTCCGTC
>CBFGNY010000160.1:0-10434 GCA_965650235.1 uncultured Flavobacterium sp.
TTGTAGATTGGCATTTAAATCAAAAGAGGAGTTAAATATTCCTCACATAAAATAATTGTAATATATAAGATTATGAAGAAGTATTTAATGGTATTGATGTTAATAGTGATCTCTGGAATGACCGTGAAATCTCAAAATGCCAATTCGTATTTTCCGGATAAAGATCTGGTAACAACCGGAATCTATTACTATCCAGAGCAGTGGAAAGAAAGCCAGTGGGAACGCGATATTAAGAAAATTGCCGATATGGGTTTCGAGTTTGTCCATCTGGCAGAATTTGCATGGTATAAAATGGAACCTCAAGAAGGTAAATTTGATTTTGCATGGCTGGATAAGGTAGTTGACCTGTGTGTAAAAAACAACCTGAAGGTAATGATGTGCACACCTTCGGCAACTACTCCTACATGGATGCGCGTGAATTACCCTGAAACTTTTATCATGGAGAACCACTACATCCGTGCTGAGAATGGTACAAGAGGGTTAGGTTCGATAACCAATCCTAAATACCGCACATTTGTTGAACGGATTGTAACCGAAATGGCTAAGCGTTACGGGCAAAATAAAAACGTAATTGGATGGCAGCTGGATAACGAGCCTCCTGCAATTTCAGATTATAGCCCTTCTTCTCAGGAGGCGTTTAGACAATGGCTGAAAAATAAGTATAAAACTGTTGACACTTTGAACGCTGTCTGGGGAACTGCGTTCTGGAGTCAATGGTTCAATAGTTTCGATCAGGTCATTATTCCTAATACCAACTTAGTAGGCTGGTGGGGCAACAATCCTCATGCGTTGCTCGATTTTAAACGTTACCAGGCTGATGCACAGGCTGAGTTTCTCGATTTACAGGCCACTATTTTACGAAAGTCAATTTTAAATACACAATACATTACGACAAATTATACTGCCATTTGCACTGGAGCTGATCCAGGACGAACAAAGAAAATGGATTTTGCTACCTACACAGCATATCCCAATTATGGCAGTGAGAATATTGGTGATTTAGGTTTTAGATTAGGCAATAGCAAGGTTGTTCTTTTTGCAGCGGAGTATTATAAATCGGTTGGAGGTGTTTCCGGAGTAATGGAAATGCAGCCAGGGCCGGTTAACTGGGGGTCTTATAACCCACTTTTGATGCCGGGAACCGTGCGTATGTGGCTATATCACAGTTTTGCTGCCGGAGGAAAACTTGCCTGTTCTTATCGTTTTCGTCAAGTCCTGTATAGTTCTGAGCAGTACCATGCCGGGGTTATGCAGACCGACGGTGTGACACCATCGCCTGGAGGAGAAGATTATATTCAATTCATAAACGAAATAAAAAAACTCAGAAAACACTACAAAGCTAATGCAAAGATGCCCGAACAACTGACTGCAAGGTCAACAGCCATTCTTTGGAATCTGGAAAATTTCTGGTCTCTTGACAGGCAAAAGCAAACCTTTCAGTGGGATGCATGGAACTACCCTGTAAAGTTTCTAGAAATGGCAAAATCCTTTGGAGCCCCTACAGACGTGATTCCTGAAACGGCAGATTTTTCCAAATATAAATTTCTGATTGTTCCTGCCTATGAATTGGCCGATTCGGCATTGGTGAAGAAATGGAATGATTATGCTGCAAACGGTGGTCATTTGATTGTTACCTGCCGCACAGCGACCAAAGATCGTGCAGGACATTTCTGGGAAGGGGAATTGGCAGCTCCCATCTCTGACCTGATTGGTGCACATGTCAAGGCCACTGATATGCTTTCTGGTTATGCCAAAGGAGATATTTTGATGAAATCGTCACACTACAATTGGAATAACTGGGCTGATCTTCTTGAAGCGGATAAAGGTACCGAAGTACTTGCCGCTTACAATAACCAATTCTATAAAGGCAAAGCAGCAGTGGTACAACGCAAGCTAGGAAAAGGAACAATTACCTACATAGGTGTAGATACTGACGATTCAAAGCTTGAAAAGGATGTTATACGTGAGATCTATGCGAAGGCTGGAGCTAAAACCGAAGATTACCCTGAAGGAATATTTGTGTACTGGCGTGACGGATTTAATATGGCCGTGAATTATTCTTCAAATGACTATACTATGAATTTGCCTGCAAATGCGAAAGTACTAGTTGGGGAGAAAACGCTGAAACCAGCTGGTGTGCTGGTTTGGAGCGAATAAAGAATTTTGACAGGCAACAATCCAATGTTTGTTGGATATTCTTTTAAATTCAACACCTACTGTCCAGATTTATACAAAAGACGGAGTAAATCTTTTAAAAATTATCATAAGTAAATCAATAACAAAATTTAAAGCCTTTAGACATCAAAGTTTAAAGGCTTTCGACTATAAAGGCATTTCCTGGAAATTATATTAAAGATAAAGCGGGTTGTAATTCGATACGGTAAGATGCAACAAAACGTATAGCTTTTTGCAACAAATGGTACCATCAGATAATAAAGTTTTTAATGAAGTTTGTAAATACAATTCTTTATTGCTTAACTCCTTTATGTTTAAATTTTGGCAGCAGCAAATTAAATAATATTGAAATATAGGTTATGATTAAAATTATTATACACTGTGCCATTTTTTGTTATGATCACGGTACTCTTAAAGTTCTATTATCGAATGAAAACATTGCTGCAAATACCGAGTGGGGTATTTTAACGGGCATGCTTCAGAATGCTGAAAGTGCCGATGATGCTGCATTTCGTCTGGCGAAAGAGTATGGTGCTGAAAAAAATATATTGCTAAGACAATTAAGGACTTTTATCGATTCAGGTCAGCAAGGCTCAGAACGGAATGTAACAATTGGATACTATGGATTGATAAATATCGAAGAGTACAAAACGATGTTTGGCATCAATAAGCATTATAAGAGATGGTGGAAAGTCGAAGATGTACCGCAATTATTGCCTAACCATAATAAAATCCTGGATTTAAGTCTGCATCAAGTTGGTAATGCTTTACGGGATTCCTCGATGGGTTTTGATCTTTTGCCAAAGGAGTTTACATTATCTGAACTAACAAATCTTTACAAGAAAATATTGGGTTTTGAAATTAATGAATCGAGTTTTTGCAAAAAAATAGTTCAGAAAAGAGTTATAGTACCTCTTGTTGATCATCAAAAGAGTAACCCAATTGAAACTGAAAGATTCTATAAATTTAATGCCAGGGGCTACGAAAAGCTGGCGATGGAAAATGTTTTTTTCGTTTTTTAGGGATCTGAAAAGAAGATTTAGATTTGTTTTTTAGCAATATTCTGTTGCAACCGCTTTTTAAAAAATAAAACATTTTTTTCCATATATAAAATGTTGTCACATTAAAATCTGATCTGAAACGAAATCTATTTTAATAGAAGTAATGTCTTTGTTTACAGGTGTAAATACATCATTTGTTTTGTAATATGCTTCAAATGTACTATCCTGATGGTTTTTGGTAAAACTACATTTACAGCTTTGAATTTTATTAATCCCTTTTAAACGAGCTTGTGGAATTTATATCGTTCAAAAGAATAATTAAAATTTAAAATACATGTTTAGCAACTTTACAACAGAATTAAAAAACAATGATGAAAAGACCAATTAAAAAATACGCATTTTTACTGTTAATCGTTTTTGGAAACGGATATGCTCAGACAAAAAAACATCTGGATACAAATAAACCAGTTGAAGAAAGGATTTCACTTTTAATGAAAGAAATGACATTAGAAGAAAAAGTAGGTCAAATGAACCAATACAATGGCTCCTGGGATGTTACAGGTCCAAAACCCGAGTCCGGTTCTAATGAAGAAAAATACAACAATCTAAAGAAAGGATTAGTAGGTTCTATGCTTACTGTAAGAGGAGTTAAAGAAGTAAGAGCCGTACAAAAAATAGCAGTTGAGGAAACCCGTCTAGGAATTCCTTTAATTTTTGGTTTTGATGTTATACATGGCTACAAAACGCTAAGTCCTATACCATTGGCAGAAGCCGCAAGCTGGGATTTAGAAGCCATTAAAAATTCGGCTCGTGTGGCTGCTGTTGAAGCTTCTGCATCTGGGTTAAACTGGACTTTTGCACCTAATGTAGATATTTCCAATGATGCCAGATGGGGCAGGGTAATGGAAGGTGCCGGTGAAGATCCCTATTTGGGCAGTAAAATAGCAACTGCGAGGGTTAAAGGCTTTCAAGGGGAGAGCTTAAGTGCTAACACTTCTATAATAGCCTGCGCCAAACATTTTGCTGGTTATGGTTTTGTAGAAGCTGGTAGGGATTATAATAGTGTAGACATGAGTAATTCTAAATTATACAATAGTGTATTACCGCCTTTTAAATCTGCAGTCGATGCAGGAATTAGAACCTTTATGAATTCATTTAACACTTTGAATGGTGTTCCTGCAACAGGAAATAGCTTTTTGCAGAGAGACATTTTAAAAGGAGCATGGGGATTTAAAGGTTTTGTCGTTTCTGACTGGGCTTCTATTGCCGAAATGATTACACATGGTTACGCAACTGATGGTGCCGATGCTGCTAAAAAAGCCGCTATTGCTGGTTCTGATATGGATATGGAATCAAATATTTATGTAACAGAATTGGTGCAGTTAGTAAAAAAAGGATTAGTAAAAGAAAGTGTGATTGATGATGCTGTACGCAGAATTCTTAGAGTGAAATTTGAATTAGGATTATTTGACAATCCATATAAATATTGTGATGAAGCCCGTGAAAAATCAAGTATTGGCAATAAGGCAAATAATGATGGTGTCCTGGACATGGCAAAAAAATCAATTGTTTTATTAAAGAATGATAAAAACCTTTTGCCTTTGAAAAAAAGCGGAGCTAAAATCGCTTTAATTGGTGCTTTAGCAAATGATAAAAACAGTCCTTTGGGAAGTTGGAGAATTGCAGCTGATGACAACACAGCAATTTCAGTTCTTGAAGGAATGCAGCAATATAAAAACAATACATTAATTTATGAAAAAGGAACAGATGTAGCTGTTAATAAACAAACATTTCTAGACGAAGTAAAAATTAATACAACTGATTTTTCAGGATTTGAAGCAGCAAAAAAAGCAGCAAAAGAGGCGGATGTTGTGATAATGGTTTTAGGAGAAATTGGTTTTCAAAGCGGTGAAGGACGCAGCAGAACAGATTTAAATTTACCTGGAAATCAACAGCAACTATTAGAAGAAGTTTACAAGGTAAATCCTAATATTGTTTTGGTTTTAAATAATGGGCGCCCGTTAGCATTACCTTGGGCTGCAGAGAATATTCCTGCCATTGTGGAAGCGTGGCAATTAGGAACTCAATCCGGAAATGCAATAGCACAGGTTTTATACGGAGATTATAATCCAAGTGGTAAATTACCAATGTCATTTCCAAGAAATGTAGGTCAATGTCCGATTTATTATAATTTATACAATACAGGGAGGCCTACTGATAAAGATCAAAATGTTTTTTGGTCACATTATTCAGATGTTGAAAAAACACCTTTATATCCGTTTGGTTATGGATTAAGCTATACTTCTTTTGCATATAAAAATTTAAAAGTGGCAAAGGATTCATTTAAAAAAGGAGAAAAAATAGAACTTTCAGTTGAAGTTACCAATACAGGTAATTTTGACGGAAAAGAAGTGGTTCAATTGTATCTAAATGATGTGGCTGCCAGTGTGGTTAGACCCGTTAAGGAATTAAAAGGCTTTGAGCTTGTTACTTTGAAAAAAGGAGAAACTAAAACAGTTCAGTTTACACTAACTGATGCAGCACTTGGTTTTTATGACAATGAAGGAACGTTTTTAGTGGAACCAGGAATATTCAATGTTATGATTGGATGGAATTCTAATGAAGGCCTTACCAGTAAGTTTGAATTAAAATAAAATACTGAGGACTCAAAAACAAAGAAATAATTCTTTCAGTGATATAGAATAGTTTTTTAAACACCTTACGGCCTGAGTACGATTAATCCTTCTAAAGCGATTAATCGTACTCAGGTTTTTGGCAATATAATCAAGTTTAAACAGAAAAAAGAACGGTTCTGTTTAGTTTTATTAATATTGCTTAATATTGGCTAAGAAATTATGCCATTTGAAAATATAAAATAATTCAATTTTAACTACTTCTTCCTTGTAGAGAGTCGGAGTGAGGAAAAACTATATTATATTTTTAAATGGAATTAGAATCAATTTGCAAATTTTATTTTCAGATAAAGTTGGTAATAATAAATATGGAATGTAAATGAAAAATAGATGTATTCTTGTGTGTTATTTTGTGTTTGTAAATTTACTGTTTGCTCAGGGTAAATTTGACAGCTACCAATTTAGAAGCATTCAGGAAACTACCACAAAAAGAGCTGTCTCTTCAATTATTCAGGATAATAATGGTTTTATTTGGATAGGTACAAACGGTGCAGGTTTGTATCGATATGACGGTGTAAACTATTTTGGATACAATAAACATAATCAAAAACTAAGTTCAATAAACAGCAATTTTATTTATGCCACTTTTATTGATTCTAATAATAATTTATGGATTGGTACTGACGAAGGTTTGTGTTTGTATAACAGGGATCTGGATAATTTCACTAAAATCAATATTCAGGACGCAATTGTAAAAGGCTATACCCAGCCAATTACTATAAAAACAATTATTCAGGACAATAACGGCGATTTAATATTAGGTGCTTATGGTTTTGGGGTATTCAAACTTAATATAAAAACCTTAAAAGTTTCTTTGGCTCAGTCAAAAGTATTAAAAAGACCAAATTTGCTAATAAAATGTTCGGCAAAAAGTAAGCAGGGAATAATTTATTTAGGAACGAACTATGGCCTTTTAGAAATCGATTTAAATGGAACAATTAAGCAGGTTTATAAAGACAAATTTAAAAGAGAGCCTTTATTAGATGACATAGAAAATGTTGTTATAGATAAATTTGGATATTTATGGCTGGGAACTACTGAAAATGGCCTTATCAAAATTAAACCAGAAACAGATAACTACCAATTTGAAAATTATTTTGTTACCAAGAATAAAATTTTATCAATTATAGAAAGCAGTCTGGGCTATATAATTTGCGGTACCGAAAATGACGGGCTGTTGGTTGTAAATTATAAGGGACGAGTATTACAAAAATATCTACACAGTAAGTACAATAATTTCAGCTTAAAATCGAATTCTGTTTGGTCTTTATACGAAGATAAAGAAAACAGGCTATGGTTAGGATATTTTAATAAAGGGCTTGGTGTATTTGATAAACCTAATAACAAATTTAATTCACTTGAATCACTTGTAAATAATGATAATTCTTTACAAACCAGTTATGTTACTTCCATTGTAAAAGATAAAAAGGTGAATTTGTTGATAAGCAATGAAGGCGGAGGACTTGATATTTATAATCTTAGTGATAAAAGTTATATTCACATAAACAAGAATAATCAGAATTATTATTCCGGTTTAGACGCTGTAGATGTTCAGGTCATATTTATAGACAGCAAACAAAATATCTGGATAGGAAGCTGGGATCGTGGAATCTACTTTTTGAAAAACGGAACTACCAGATTTATCAACTATAATACAGCAAACACAGCAGGATTAAAGTCAAATCGGGTTTTTAGTTTTTCAGAAGATTCAACAGGCCGAATCTGGATAGGCACTTTTATAAAAGGATTGCATTATTTTGACAATAAAAGCAGCACATTTGTTCATTGTAACTCTAAACCATTTGCAGAGAACGCTTTAGATAATGCTTTTATTCGTAAAGTTTTTGTAGACTCTGATGATATTTTGTGGGTAGGAACCATCTTAGGGTTATATCAGGTAAGTTTAAAGTCTGGCTCCAATTTTAAAGTAACAAATCTTAAAAATGCAATGTTCGGCGACAAGACGAAGTATAACACTATTCAGACTGTTTTATCAATTTATGAGTCTAATGACAAAACAATATGGATAGGGACAGATGGTGAAGGATTGTTTAGTTATAATAAAAAAAACAGGATGTTTTCAAATTATGATGGCTTTCCGGGTTTTAAAGAGAAATCTGTTCGTGCTATAATTTCTGATAATAATGGCTCTTTATGGGTAAGTGGCGGATCCGGATTAACAAAACTCGATTTTAAAAATAAAAAAAGCACCAATTTTAATAAAGATGATGGTCTTATTGATAACGATTTTAATAATAATGCAGTTTTTAAGGATGGAAATGGAGAGCTGTATTTTGGCGGTTATGAGGGAGTAAACTATTTTAATCCTAACGAAATAAAAAAAACAGAAAGAGCACCCAGATTGTATTTCAGTGATTTTAAGTTATTCAATTATTCGGTAAAACCAAATGAAGATTCTTCGCCGTTAACCAAGGTCATTTCACAAACCAAAGAAATCACTCTCAATCATGCACAATCTGTTTTTACAATTGAATATGTAGGTATTAACTATAATTATTCTAAAAAAAATCAATATGCCTATTACCTTGAAGGTTTTGAGAAGGATTGGAATTATGTAGGCAATAACAGAACAGCAACCTATACAAATCTGGAGCCTGGCAATTATGTTTTTAAAGTAAAATCAGCTAATGCAGATGGTTCCTGGAGTGATGTTCAGTTAGAATTAAAAATAAAAATATTACCGCCCTGGTGGAAAACTATTTGGGCTTATTTAATTTATGCCTCTATTTTAGTTTTCCTGATTATATATCTCAATAAGATTTATCAAAATCGTTTTAAGGCAAGACAGGCAATAATTTTAGAAAGAGAAAAGACGATTCAGCTAGAGAAGTTAAATAATAAAAAATTACAGTTTTTTACTAATATTTCGCATGAATTCAGAACACCCTTAACGCTGATTATTAATCCTTTGGAAGATATTTTAAAAAGTAAAAATTTATCTCGCGAAATACATAATAAATTAAAAATTGTACACAAAAGTTCCGATAGACTTTCCAGGCTTATCAATGAACTTATGGATTTTAACAAATTAGAATTTAATAAAATTTTCCTTCAGGTCAAAAAAATTGAAGTGATAACATTTGTAAAAGAAATTATTGGATACTTTGATGAGGAAGCCAGTGTGCGAAATATAATTATTGATTTTGAATCGTCGCTTGATGAACTTGAAGACTGGTTAGACCCCAAAATGTTAGAAAAAATAATATTCAATATCATTTCAAATGCCTTTAAGTTTACACCGGATGATGGTTTTATTACTATTTCTATAGCTGAATTAAATAATGATAATTTGCTGTTGGTTAATGGGAATAAAGTTCCATCATTTTCAATAACAATTGCAGATACCGGTTCAGGAATTCACAAAGAGGATCTGAACAGAATTTTTGATCGATTTTATCAGGTCAATAACCTAAATAAGGATTACTACGGCAGCACCGGAATCGGATTAGAAGTCGTGAAAGAATTTGTTGAGCTCCATAAAGGAAAAATTGATGTAGAAAGTACCCTTGGAGAAGGTACTAAATTCACGGTAACATTTCCTTTAGGTAAATCTTTTTACAAGGAAAATGAAATAGTAGATGAAGTTTTTGAAATAGATAAGATTAAAAATAAATTCTTGTTTGAATCTAATAAAAATCAAACAGATGATGAAGAAATTACTAATCAGACAGAAAAAGAGCTTCCAGAAGAAACTGCAAAAGCCTATACTGTTTTGATTGTAGAAGATAATCTTGAATTAAGAAATTATTTAAAACAGGAACTCAGTAAATCATATAAGGTTATTACAGCCGAAAATGGTAAAAAAGGCTATGAACTTGCCGTACAAAGATTACCGGATATAATAATTACAGATGTTATCATGCCAGTGATGGACGGTTTGCAATTGTGTAAAAATATACGAGGAGATTTAAAAACCAGCCACATTCCGTTATTAATGCTTTCTGCAAAAGCAATGGTAAATGACAGGCTTGAAGGTATAGATTCTGGTGCTGATATGTATTTAAGCAAACCTTTTGACTTAGATATTTTAAAATCGAGCCTGGCACAGCTTATTACCAGCAGGCAAATAATGTTTAAGAAATTTTATACCGGTATAACAAAAGACGGAAAAGAAAAAACAACATCTTTAGATAATGATTTCATTCAAAAAATCCTTCATTTTATTAATGAAAATATTAGTGAATCTGAATTGAGTGTTGAGTTGCTGTCTTCTAAGATTTTCCTGAGCAGGAGTCAGCTGTATCGAAAAATAAAAGCATTAACAGGTGTTTCAGTAAATGAGTTTATCCGGAATGTACGATTAGAAAAAGCAAAACAATTGCTTGAACAAGGTAATAATAATGTCAATATCAATGAAATTAGTTATAAGGTCGGGTTTACTTCGCCTTCCTATTTTGCCAAATGCTACAAAATTAAATACGGGCATCTGCCTACACAGGAAATAACAGGTAAAGAATAAAGAATAAAGAATAAAGAGTAAAGAGTAAAGAGTAAAGAGTAAGAGTAAAGAGTAAAGAATAAAGAATAAAGAATAAAGAATAAAG
>CBFGNY010000161.1:0-10417 GCA_965650235.1 uncultured Flavobacterium sp.
CCATTGAAGCGGCGTAAACTTCTACATCTGGAAAAGCCTCTGCCAGTAAATTCATAAAAATGGAGTTTTTGCTAAAACCACCATCTACAAAAATTTTCTTTACGGGACTATTATGAATGACTAAATTAGTTGAAAAAACCTGTTGTTCAACAAGATCCATCATCAGCTGATGATACCCGATTTCATACGTTTTAAAAGTGTTCAGATCTCTTTTTTGAAATGGACATTCCTTAAGAATATCAAAATCGTATTTCTTTGGATAAACTATAGAAAAATTTATCGCTCTTAAAGTGGATACTATCTTTTTATCAAAATAAACATTCTTAAAAGTATCAAAAGGTACATTAAAATGTTCTGCCAGTCTTTTTGCTTGTATTTCATGTTCGTTACCTGAAAACAAACGAGCCGCCTTTACAGGTTTTTCGGTGTATTGCATGTAACATAAACAATCTTTTTCAAGTTCCTCAATCGTTAATGGCTTATTATTAAAAGGATTCAGTGAAATACTCCATGTTCCTGTTGACAATAAAACAAAAGGCTCAGTAAAATTGATCGTATAAGGAATAATTGCCGATGAACTATCATGCAACCCAATCCCTACAGCCAAATCATTTTCTTTTTTAATAACATCTCTTCCGGGATGAATTGGCGGAAGTTTATCCTTTATGCCTTCATTTTTCAACCATTTGTGATACTTCATCTTTTTAAAATTCCAAAGATTCGTATGGCATCCAATACTTGTAATGTCGGTATACGCTTCACCAGTCAAAAGAAAACTTAAATATTGCGGTAAATGCAGGCAATGTTTTACTTTCTCAAATAACTCAGGATTCTCTTCTTTTAAACGGTAAATCTGCATTCCTGAATTCAGGCTTCCTAAAACAGGAGAAGCTGTTTTTACTGCAAAAACTTCTTCTCCTTTATATTTTTTATAAAAATCTTTTTTTAATGCTTCCGGATACTCTTTTAAATAATTGTATAAAGGCGTCAAAGCGTTGCCTTCATCATCTACATAAACAAAACTAGCTCCGTAAGTACTGAAATTAATAGCTTTCAGAACATAGTTGTTCAGGTCTTTTATTTCTGATAATCGATTAAGGATCCAGTTTTTAAGTACTTCAATATTTTCACATGGAAAACCATCTTCATCAACTGTTTCGTCAAGATTTACTGATTTTTCCCAAACAATTTTATAATTTTCATCAAATAAAAATACCTTTTTGTTTGTTTTGCCAATATCAAAAATTGCAACTACATTCATTTTAGTTAATTATAAATTAGGAATTAAAAATTAAAAATTATGATTTTACTCCGAAGAGCTCAATGCTATAAGCTAAGACTTTTTTGTTTTTATATAAAACAACAATATAAGCTACAAATAGTTTACTAACTTATAACTTCATAACTATAATCCCGTTGCTACGGTTTTTAATCCTCTTTCTGAAATCAAATTATTTCTCACAGCAAGGCTACGGTATAATTCTACCGGATTTAATGCTGCTCCTGAACGCAAACGAGCTTCTGCAACCAACGCACGAACATCTGTACGGAAGGCATTTTGTAGAATCTCCTGAGCTTTTACGACATCATTCTCTTCCTGTGCAATTTCCAACGCTTTTCTGTCTACTGAAAGTGCCTGAGCATACGCAATCATAATCGCCTCAACAGATTGTAATAAGTCTTCTAAAGGATCTTTAACATTATGAGAAGCATCAATCATCCATCCTAAATCTTTGGCGTGATTCATTCCGCGAGCGTCCATTCCTTCAACCAATTCATTGAAAATCAAGAATAATTGATAAGGCTTCAACGCTCCTGCAGTTAAATCGTCATCTCCGTATTTTGAATCATTAAAGTGGAAACCACCTAATTTATTATCCATCAACAAAATAGAAACAATTTGCTCAATATTTGCGTTTGGCAAATGGTGTCCTAAATCAACAAGTGTTTTAGCTTTATCTCCTAATTTCTGAACGTAGGAATAAGATTGTCCCCAATCTGCAACCGTTGTAGAATAGAAATTTGGCTCAGCACATTTATATTCTAAAAATAACTTCCAGTTAGAAGGCAGTGCATCATAGATTTCTTCTAAACTTTCTAATGTATTTTGGTATGCTTTTCGGAAGTTTAATTGTCCTGGGAAGTTAGAACCATCTGCCAACCAAACAGTAAGAGAGTCAGATCCTAATTCGATACCATGCTTAATAACATCAATATTATGAGCAATCGCTTGTTTACGAACTGCTTTATTTACATTTTGCAATGAACCATATTTATAAGTCTGCTCTGCATTTGCCTGATCCTGAAAAGTATTTGAATTCATGGCATCGAACTTTAATCCGTGTTGTCCGGCAAGCGTTTTAATCGCATTATAATCTGTTGGGATATCCCACGGAATATGCAAAGAAATGGCTCCTGAAGCGTTGTTTAATTTATGCAGTAATCCAACATCTTCAATTTTTTCTTCTAATGAACGAGGTTCTCCACCACCCGGAAAACGTCCAAATCTTGTTCCTCCTGTTCCTAATGCCCATGACGGAATTGCGATTTGAAAATCGATTAATTTTTGAATAATAGATTCTGTTTCTGCAATTTCTGAAGCTGTAAAAACTAATTTATTCTGATGTTTTTTTAATAAATCATCATTATGGGATGCTATCGTGTTTGATTGAATTAACATACTTATTTATTTTTTAAATAGGGTTTACAATATAAGGCTATTTCTATAACCAAACCCTTGTTATACGTTACTTTTTTGTATTCTTTTGATGTGTTTAGGAAATTTATTTATAAAATACGATTGTCATAAAAAATCTAACGTCCGACAGAATCGAACGTTAGAAAACAAAAACCACTTTGTTAAATAAACTTAAAAAAAACTAAACAACTTATCTGTAAAAGCCCATTGTTACTCCACCGTCAACATTCAAGGCGTTTCCTGTCGATTTATTCAACAAGCCTCCTACGAATGCAAAACAAGCGTTTGCAATATCATCAGGCAATATAATTTCATTTAATAAGGTACGTTTTGCATAATATGCAGGCAATTCTTCAACGGTAATTCCGTATGCTTTTGCACGACCTTCGGCCCATCCGCCAGACCAGATATTTGAATCTGATATTACAGCATCAGGATTAACCGTATTTACACGAATTTTATCAGCTCCTAATTCGGCAGCCATCAAACGTGTCAAGTGTGCCTGAGCTGCTTTTGCAGAACCGTATCCAGGATTGTTTGGACCGGCTACAACCGCATTTTTAGAAACAATGTTTACGATATCTCCACCAAAACCTTGTTTGCGCATTACTTCAATTCCGGCTTTAGAAACAATAAATTGTCCTTTTACCAAAATATCATATAATCTGTCCCATTCTTCAAGAGTATGTTCAGCAATCGATTTTGAAATACTGATGCCAGCATTGTTGATGATAATATCAGCACCACCAAATGCTAAACAAGCAGCATCTAATGCTTTTTCAGTACTTACTTCATCAGTAACATTTAATAAAGTACTGGAAACAGCATCTTTACCAAATGACTTGATAAATTCTGCTTTTGCACCTTCTAAACGCTCTTCATTAATATCATTGATTACTACACAAGCTCCTTCTTCAGCAAATCTTTTAGCAATAGCTTTACCAATTCCACCGGCAGAACCAGTAATAAGGGCAACTCTTCCTGAAAGTGCTTTTGGTTTTGGCATACGCTGCAATTTTGCTTCTTCTAATAACCAGTATTCGATATCAAAAGCTTCCTGATGTGGCAATGAAGTATATTCAGAAACAGCTTCTGCCCCTTTCATAACATTTACTGCATTCACATAATATTCTGATGCTAAACGAGCCATTGTTTTATCTTTGGCAAACGTAAACATACCTACTCCAGGATATAAAATTACCACCGGATTCGGGTCACGCATTGCTGGCGAATTAGACTTTTTACAAGCATTGTAATAATCTTTATACATCGCTCTGTACCCTTCAAAAGCAGGAGTTAATTTTGCTTTGATTGCATCAACATCTGATAAATCTTCGTTTGGATCTAATTCTAAAACCAAAGGACTGATCTTCGTACGTAAAAAATGATCCGGGCAAGAAGTTCCTAACGGAGCTAATTTTGATAAATCATTAGAATTAATGAATTCTAAAACTCTTGCATCATCTGTATAATGACCAATCATCTGACGTTCTGAAGAACAGAAGCCTCTTAAAATCGGAGCTACTTTAGCCGCTTTCAATTTACGATCCGCTTCCGGAAGGCTGTCTATTTTTTTACCTCCAAAAACAGGACGTTTTTTTCCGTAATTGCTTTCTAAATATTCAGCACACTTTTCAATTACTTCCAATGTGTTGATATAACTTTCATAAGCGGTATCTCCCCAGGTAAATAAACCATGAGATCCTAACATGATACCGCGCAATTTTTTACCTTTTTTCTCCGCTTCTTCCAAACAGCTTCTTAACTGAAGCCCTAAGTCGAAACCTGGACGCTGCCATCCCACCCAACCGATTTCTCCGTCGAATAATTCTTCTGTAATTTTTGCACCGTCTTTTGCAGCTGCAATAGCAATAGCCGCATCAGGATGAAGGTGATCAATATGTTTAAACGGTAAAAAACCGTGTAATGGCGTATCAATAGAAGGCGCTTTTGAAGCCAGATCAAAAATACAGTGGTTAAACAATTCAACCATTTCATCTTCAAACTCAATACCTCTGTATACATTCTCAAGATTGCGTAATCTGTCTAAATAAAGTGCTGCACAACCTGATTTTGTCAATGTTCCAATGTCTCCACCAGAACCTTTAATCCACATTACTTCAGAGCTTGCGCCTGTCAATGGGTCTTTATCTGTGATCTTTACAGAAGTATTTCCACCTCCATAATTGGTAAGTCTTAAATCAGCTCCCAATAAATTAGAGCGATAGATAAAAAGAGCAACTTCGTCTCCTGCCATTGCTGCAGCTTTAGCGTCATCCCAAAGATAGCTTACATGCTGAAAAGTCATATTATTTGTGTTTATATTTGACATTTATGAATATATTATGTTTTGGTTATTTATTTATAAAGAGTTACCAATTCCGACTAAAACTATAGACAGGAACATCAGTGCAATTCCAAACAGAAAAGTATTAAAGGTCTTTTTAGTAACACCTTTCCATTCTTTCAGGTAAAAGCCCCAAAAGTTTGCAGTAAGGATAATGGTAGACATGTGCAAAATCCATGAACTGGCTCCGTTCCCTAATTTGCTTTCCCCCATTCCGTAAAAGAAAAACTGAAGAAACCACATAGTACCAGCGATGGCAGAAAAAAGTACGTTTTTTGAAATTGGTGTTTTGGTATCTGTATAATTACCAAAAGTTTTATTTTTGAAGTTCAGATAGATACACCATATAAAGTTGGTTGTTAATCCTCCCCAAAGTATAATAATATAGCTTACATTATTCTGAAACAAGAATTCGCCCTGATTGGGGTGCAACGCTTTCCAGCTCTCATTAGCAACATCAGCCATTGGTTTTGCGGCTTCAATTCCGAAATTGAAAAAAGAACTCAAAATACCTGATATAATCGCAATAATTAAACCTTTTACCAAACTAAATTCTTTGTCTTTGTCTTCGTGGCCTGTTGCAAAATCTTTTTCTTTTAGTATCCCTGCTTTACCCAAAATGGCAATCCCAATAATACATACAAGTACACCAAATAAAACCATTTGGCCTCCTGAGTTCGAAAACATATCACTAATAGACTCTTTTCCTTCTACTGCATTGAAATTGTAATAGATTGGTGGAATCAAGGCGCCAAAAGCAGAACAGAATCCTAAGGTGATTGAATTACCTAATGACATTCCTAAATAGCGAACTCCTAATCCGTAAGTTAATCCTCCAATTCCCCAAATCAGTCCCATTACGTATGCTAGTGCTTTAACTGATGGAGCGGCAGCAGCAATTATTTCAGTAAAATTTGGAATCGTTAAATAAGCAGCAATTGGCGGTACAATTAACCATGAGAAAAAACCTCCAACTAGCCAATAACTTTCCCAGGCCCAATCTTTAACTTTTTTGAAAGGCATGTAAAAACTGCCTGAAGAAAATCCTCCGATGGAGTGAAAAATAATTCCGAGTAATGATTCCATTTAATCTTTGATATTTTGGTTAAGTCGATAGTTAAATCTGGTTCGGTAAAATAAGAGAATGTAAAAAAGAAAACTATCCTGTACTATCCTTGTATAATTTTTACTAATATGTTAAAACCGAAGATTAATATAAAGAAGAACTGGTAAGTTGTAGAAATATAAATTTAAAATTCCTATTTTAGCAATAGATTTCGCAATTAAGACATCTACATTTAATCTTAAACAAACAAATTAGCAAAAATATAAAGTAACCCTTATTTAAAGAGCTTCTTTTGTAAGAAAGTTATTAAACATCCTTATTTAGAGGGGGTTTATTTAAACCTTTTGAAAATTCTAAATTCTAAATTCTATCCGATAAACTTAGGTATAATTATAAGCCAAAAAAAATGATTAAACTAATTAAAATTGATGAAGATTCAAGAGTACCCAAATACAAGCAGATTGTAGATTCTATTCTGCAAAATATTGCCAATGGTAACTTGAAAATTAATCAAAAAATCCCATCAATAAACAATTTTAGCGAAGAGTTTTATATGTCAAGGGATACTGTTGAAAAAGCTTATAATATTTTAAAGGAACGAAAAATTATTTCTTCAATACGAGGAAAAGGATATTATATTACCAGAACAAAATTAGAATCTAAAGTCAATATTCTGTTTTTATTCAATAAGCTGAGTGCCTACAAAATGAAAACATACAGCTCTTTTATTAACACATTGGGAGCAAATGCGCATGTTGACTTACATATATACCATTGCGATGAAACCTTATTTTTAAATCTCCTTGATAAGTTTGAAGGTGCATACGACTATTATGTTATTACGACACATTTTAAAACAGACGAATTAAAGCACTTGAGTTTCACAGACGAAGTAGCAAAAGCGATCCAGAAAATACCGCAGGACAAATTGGTAATCATGGATAATATAAAATTAGGACTCAGCAATGAGGTCATCAAAATTTATCAGGATTTCGAAAATGATATTTATAATGCCCTAAAGGAAGGACTTGCCAAAATAAACAAATACAAAAGGCTGATTTTGGTATACCCGGAAAAAGCGGTTTATCCTTATCCCAGAAGAATTTTGCATGGATTTAGAAAGTTTTGTGTAGAACATGAGATCAATTTTGAGATTCTGAATGAAGTTTATGATGATATGATCCTTAAAAAAGGAGATCTATTTATCACAATAGAAGAATCTGATCTGGTTAATCTGGTAAAACAAATCAGGGATGAGGAATATGTTTTAGGTCAGGATATTGGCGTAATCTCCTATAATGATACTCCTTTAAAAGAGTTATTAGGAATAACAGTTATGTCTACTAACTTTAACACAATGGGAGAAATTGCTGCACGAATGATTTTAAACAAAGAGAAAGGTGAAGTAAAAGTGCCGTTTAATTTTATTGACAGAAATTCAATTTGAAAACAAGGTACAGAGGTTCAGAGAGACAAAGGTTCAAAGTTTTTTTCTTTAGAAAATAAATCAGCTTAAATCTTTTTTAAATCTGCGTGAAACCTTTAATCTAATACCCCAGTTATCTCCTTAGCTGGAGATTAATAAATGAATACAACAAAAGGCTATAGCTAAATGAAACTTTTCGGCTAAAGCCTTTTTATGCTTCTACTCAGTTTACCTCCAGCTAAAGCAGGAGGCTATTCAAATCGCATTTTTTTATTAAAACAAGGAACCAAAACAATATTATTTTTCGAGCCTTCTCCATTCTGCTTCCAAAATTTACCTCCAGCTAAAGCAGGATGCAATTCAAATCGTTTTTTTACTTCTTCAAAGGAACCAAACTATATTTTGTTTGAAGCCTTCTCCATTCCGCTTCCAAAGTTTACCTCCAGCTAAAGCAGGAGGCAATTCAAATCGCTTTTCTTTACTTCTTCAAGGGAACCAAAGCAATATTTGGTTTTGGAGCCTTATCCATACCGCTTCCAAAGTAAAAACCGGTGTGAGGCGGCTGATTGTAACCAACATTTTGCCATGCAATACTCAAGCGATATTGAGGATCATGCATTAAAGTATATTGTCTTATTTCGGTTGGAATTGTTGTCGAGTAAATTCTTAGTTCTTTATTGTCTTCAGATCTTAAAATCAATTCTTCTCTCCAGTCTCCCAAAAGATCAGCAGAAAGCGCAGGTGTTGATTTTGAGCCATTATTAGAAACCGCTCCAGTTGCGGTAAACAATCTGCCCTTGCCATATTTATCAATATAATTAGAGTTTAAAAGTTCTCTTGAAGTATCTCCATCCCAATAAATCAAAAAGTTGATTGATTTTGGAGCATCTCCTATTTTATTTCCTTTGATATCATATAGATACGGAGAACCGGACCACCAGCATTGTGCTCCTTTTCTGGCTGGATCTATATTATCTGCTACTCCCCGGCCAACATCTTCATTAGGAGAATCCGTAAATAGCACTTTTCCATCAGCAGTAGAAAACAGCGTTACTCCCGGACCTGTTGTTTTATTTTCAATTTCATGGATTCCAAAAGCTTCCAATCCCGGAATTTCCGGATCAAGATCTGTAACATGCAAAGCGTCTCCGTGCCTGAAACCTGTCGTGTACAAGCCTTTTCCATCATCATCCACACACATTGATCCGTAAATAATTTCATCTTTTCCGTCATTGTCAACATCAGCTACAGACAGGCCATGATTTCCCATTCCCGAATACGGATTTTCTGCATCTTTACTGTCAAAAACCCATCTTGAAGTCAGTTTTTTGTTTTTAAAATCCCAGGCAGCCAAAACGGTTCTTCCATAATAACCACGACACATCACCACGCTTGGATGAATCCCGTCTAAGTAGGCAATACAAGCCGTGAATCTATCAATTCTGTTTCCTTTAGTATCATTTCCTCCGCTGCCTCCATGTCCTCCCCATCCGGCAAGATCACCTCTTTCTGCAATATAATCAACTGTTGTAACTAACTTTCCGGTTTTTCCATTAAAAACAGAAACATACTCTGGGCCTTTTAAAATTTTACCATAAACAGGTGATTTCGGATCTCTTTCAACCCAGTCTTTTGAAGCATCACCTACTACATTTCCCTGACTGTCTGTTGTGCCATCGGCAGTTTTACAAACCAATTCGGCAATTCCGTCACCATCTAGATCGTACACCATAAACTGCGTGTAATGCGCTCCTTCACGGATGTTCTTACCTAAACTAATCTGCCACAAAAATTTTCCATCTAACGTATACGCTTGAAAAATTGGTGGATCTGTAATTCCGGTATGTGAATTATCATGTGCTTTTCCGGTCATGTGCACAATCAAATCATATCTTCCATCTCCATCTAAATCCCCTGTAGAAAGATCATTCGGAATATACCCTTCAACCGGTTTTATAGCTATTGACAAATAATCTTTATCAGCGCCTGAACCCGGAATCGTAAAACTTCCTTTAGCTTTAGCTTCTGTTTCTTTTCCTTTTAAAATCGTTTTTACAAACCATGTATTTTCTTCCTTCGGACTTGCTTTGGTGTCAATAAAATTCGTGGCTCCTGTAATAGGCTTATCATTTAATTTTACTGCTTTTTTAGAACCGCTTTTTCGATATAAATTAAAGGCAAGATCATCAGAATCTGTTCCTAAAACACGCCAGCTGATAAAAAACTGACCGTTATTTTTGATGGCAATTAAACCACGGTCTAAGTTTTCCATTTGCCTTTGTGCAAAAATTGTAGAAGAGAAAAACACTAACGATAGTAAAATTCTATATTTCATAATTGGTTCTTTTTTTGGTTATAAAGTTTCACGCAGATTTAAAAATAGATTTAGGCAGATTTAAAAAGATTTTTTTTCTTAACTGCAAAGCTTTAGATTTAAAATCTGAGTGAAAAAATTAAAACTATCTATATATATGAGCAGTCTTGTCATTGCGAGGAACGAAACAATCTCTTGTGCTGAATCCACACAGTTCGTCGCTCTCTGGAGATTGCTTCGTTCCTCGCAATGACAAAAAACTAAAACATCTTTTTAAATCCTTCACTCTTCACCTTCCATGTACCATCTTTAGGAAAACCAGGGTTTTCTGTTGTATTTCCTTCCCAGCCTGCGCACATCATCGCAACAGCTGTCAGCAATCCTCCATTTCCGGGAAGATAAAGTGTTAGTCTTTTCGATTGATAATTGTGACCATTTTTTAAATAGGTATTGGTTACCACATTCATAAAAAGAGCATCAATTGCTTTTTCAGGCATTTGCAAACGGGCTGCAGACATTGCCGTCATCGGAAAATCCCAACCCCAGGTTTTATCCCACGACCAGGT
>CBFGNY010000162.1:0-10304 GCA_965650235.1 uncultured Flavobacterium sp.
ATTCGTTTTAATGTCGGGCGGAAAAATTCCTCTTCCCATACACAAAAACTGTAATAACATTGAGAACCGCCAGTATCCATAATAGCGGATTGCTGAAAAATGCCTGATAACTATTTCCTTTTGGAATTTCGACAAGCGGTACAGTTATTAAAACATCTAAAAGTAATGCCGTCGCTGTAATAACGATTCCTGCCTGCATGCCTGATTTTTTTTCTGCTTTTTTATAATAAAAGTAAGCTGCAAACCACGCATAAAAGACAATGGCAAATACAACAACGATAGCCTGTGCGGTTAATGACGCTTTGAAAAAAGGAATATTGTCCAAAATATAAAAAGTGGTCACGACACAAAGCCAGACGATTGTACCTGTGAATACGGCCCTTAGATAGTTCATGATTCTTGATTTACGGTATTCCAAACCCCGGTTTGGGCAGTTTCTTTAGCGTAGTCTGTAAAATCTTTGGCTTTTCGGCCTAAGACCTTTTCAATATCACTGGTAACAGTTGAATTTCGCCCATCCAGAACTTCCGAAAAAAGATAGTTTACCAGCCAGATTTCATCTTCAGGAACCTGATATTCGCGAAGCATGCTTATATATTCTTCCAGGGAAATGGACTGGAATTTGATTTCCCTGCCTGTAATTTGTGCAATTTCGGCAATAGCCTGTTCAAAATTCAGCAATCTTGGACCGGTAAGTTCGTACGTTTTTCCGTTATGCTTTTCGTGCAAAAGAGCTTCGGTTACAACAGCGGCAATATCATCAGCATCTGTAAAAGGTTCTAAAGCATGCGCTTGCGGCAAAGCAACATGACCCGCTAAAAGAGGTTCTAAAAAGATGCTTTCGCTAAAGTTTTGATTAAACCAGCTGGCTCTCACGATAGTCCAGTTTTTGGCTGTTGCCTTTACGATTTCTTCGCAAACCTGCGCTTCTTTTTCTCCTCTTCCCGACAAAAGTACCATTTTCTGAACTCCACTTTGAGTGGCCAGAGTGGTAAATTTCTGAATCATTTCTGGAGCATCTGGTACAGCCAGATCGGGCTGAAAAGTGATGTAAACAGTGTCAATCCCTTCGATTACATCAGGCCAGGTTTCCGGGTTTTCCCAGTGAAAAGCAGGAACTCCGTTTCTCGAACCTATGTAAACTTCTGTATTGCTTCCTTTTTTTAATAATTGTGTTACCCGGCGGCCTGTTTTTCCGTTTCCGCCAAGGACCAAGATCTTCTGATTTTCCATGATAAATAATTTTTTGATTAATGATACTGCAAAGATGCACGTGTCATAACCAAATCATTTGTCGGAAAAGAATTAAGATTTGTTTGAAAAGAATTGTTTTTTGATTTCGTTGGGCCTGGATCCAAATTTTTTCTGAAAAGCATTCGAAAACGAACTCAGGCTTTCATAACCCACTTCCCAGGCAGCTTCCTGAACGGTTTTTTCGCTTTGTGAAAGTAATTCGTAAGCCTTGTTCAGTCGCTCTTCGTGAATGTATTTATAGATCGGAATACCAAATAGCTCCTTGAAGTTCTTTTTCAGTTTAGTACTGTTAAGTCCAATGAGTCTCGATAATTCGGTTATAGTTGGAGGTTTTGAATATTGAACGCTCACGATATCTTTTGCATGAAACAGTTTCTCTTTGTCTTTTTCACAAAGTTCGATTTTTTTGTCGTCAGATAAAAGAGCAAAGAAATGGGACAGCAATTCATTAACCTGACTTTTTAAAAACAGCAGCCTTGTATTGCCGGAATATGTTGTATTGAAAATCTTTTGAACGGCCAGCTGCATATCAAGCGTCATAAATAGAGTAGGGCCTTTTACAAAATGCTCTTTCGGGTTTAATAATTGGGGCAATTGCTTTTCGAAAATTTCTTTTTCGACCTGCGATAAAGTGTGCAAATTTTTAAGTTTCGTAAAGACACTAATCGATTGCAAAGGTTTATTAGGAGAAATTTTATGGGCAAATTCTACCTTTTGATTGCCAAAAAAAGAAATCGCCAGGCCGGTTGTATTCGTTAAATATTTTGTCTGATTGTTGTGTTTGATTTCTAATTCTACGTTGCCGGAACCATAAAAGGCAAAACCAACACAATCACCGTCTATTTCACATTTCTGAACAAAAGTTTTTTCGGCATTAGAATGCTCGATCAGCACAATAAAATTGTTCAGCTCTATGATGTCGGTTGTCATGTAACGATACCCTTTTTTTGTTGATGAAGACGTTCTGAATCAAAGATACAAAAGATATGATTTGAGATTCAGCTTGTTTAAATACTCTCAATTATATTTTCCTGCAGTCTTCTCGATTTTGGTGTCACTTCGATTCGGTTAAAATCATCTTCAGCACCGTAACCTACCGCCATGGCAAACAATGGCTTGTAAGCTGGCATATTCAAAATCGATTTGTATTTGTCTGATTCTATACCTTCCATGGCTGTCGAATCGAGATCCAATGCAATACTGGCTGTCAAACCAACTCCCAGCGCAATATACACTTGTTGAGAAAACCATACTTTTAAATCGGCTTCCGGCTTGCTGGCCTTAATCTGGTTGTACCAATTTCTTCTTGCTTCAGGTAATTCGGTATCCACGATTTCCTGAAAGGCATCAAGATCATCTACAACACTAAACACAACCAACAGCTGAGCCTGATTTATTTTTTCGGTATTGTGCATCGAAACCGAAGCTAATTTGGCCTTAATCTCCGGATTCTGTACAAACGTAAATTTCCACGGCTGAATATTTATCGAAGAAGGCGTTAGGAACAATACTTCTTTCAAAGCCTCAATTTTTTCCTGAGGAATTGCTTTGTCAGCGTTGTATTTCTTTGCAGAGTATCTTTTTTGCATTAATTCTAAAATATTCATGATGCTATTTTTTTAAACGTTTGTCAGATTAATTATTAGCTGCAAAGTTAAACTGATAACTTGAATATTTTAGTAATCTTTAAAAATTGTTTCTTTGTTCTTATGGGATGCTATCCGTTAGCACTTAACTTCTTTTCGTTTTCTGTCTGAGGCTTACCGCTGGCATTTGGCTGTCCTTTGCCTGTAGTAATCAGTTTTTGAAGGCTGTTCTGAATATAATTGGTCCACGAATCTCTGCAAATGTCAAAACATTCATAATCCGGAACTAAGCCAACGTGTGTAAATCGAAGTTCTGTTTTGCCGTCTTTCTCCGTAATTTCAAAAGTAGGTTTTGTACCCGTCCATTCGGTTTCGTCTTCTGTAAATTTAAAGTAGTTTTCCTCCACAAGCCAAACGATTTTCTGATTCGGAATCACCTCAGTCAATTTTACTTTACAGCGATGAATGTCTTCATAATGATAATTAAATTCATCATTTTGTTTGGCCGCATTACCCACAATTTCTTCCGACCACCAGCCGCGAACATTTGCAACGGCATTAAAAACTTGTTCAGGAGATTGGTCTACGGTTATTACTGTGGTAAAACTTGATGTGCTCATTTGTAAGATTTTAGAAGTTATTTAAACAAATTTATTATTTAAAAATCAATAAGTTGGGGGTGTTAAAGGACAATTTTAAGCACTATTCGGACAAATTTATGAATTCAAAGGTTTGAATAGCCTCCTGCTTTAGCTGGAGGATTATGTTTAAGTAAGGAAGGCTTTAGCCAAATACTAATTTTTCGGCTAAGCCAATTATGCTTATGCTTAATCTACCTCCAGCTAAAGCAGGAGGCTATTCATAGTTTTTTGTTTTCCTAGTTTGATATATGCTTTTTAAAAATGATAAAAGGGTAAAATGCTTTTGTTACTTTGGATTTATCTACAATATGCTTTAATTTTTGCAACAAGATCTTCAATTTCCTGCATATGCTGTGCCATCACTTTTTCTAAGTCTAAAGTTCCTCCAAGAATTAGCATTTCTTTATGTTCAAATCGTTTTCCAAGTCGGTCGTCCAGCATAATGGTCTGCATGCTTTGGGCCATTCCGGTTTCATGTAAAAAAGCATTTGGATGTCCGGCAGTACAGATTACAAGACCAAGCTTCAGGGTTTTCATTTTAGGAAAAGTATCGTTTTGCCCATAAGCATATCCAACTGAATACACCCTGTCAAACCATCCTTTGAGTTTTGCCGGACAATCGCTCCACCAAACCGGATATAAAAAAATAATGCAGTCGGCTTTTTCAATCTTCGCATGTTCAGCCAAAACATCTTTAGAAATAGGAAGCTCTGTTTGAGCAAAACCTTCTCTTTCATATTCACTTTCAGACATATCACTCTCAAAATTCATCGCATACAAATCAGAAACTTCAAGGTTAAGGTTTTGTTTACTGATCAGAGACTTTAGCCGTTCAAGAACCTGAAAAGTATATGATTTTTTACTAGGGTGACTGTAAACAATTAGAATATTCATTTTATATATTTAAATGTTTCATAGCTGGCAATTTGATTTTTTTAGCTTAACAAGACACAAACAAATATAATTAATCTCTTCATTTCTGTAACCCATTTCCCTTGTTCTTTGGCAATGTCAATTAATTTTTGTCCATGTGCAGTCATTAAGTTTTCCTGAATCATGCGTTCGGCTCTTTCGATGTTGGTTTTGCTCCATTTGCTGGTTTTTGGATTGCGATGCGAAAATGTTAGGTAATAACTTTCGGCATCACGTTTTTTACACAAACTGTCGATCCACCCAAAGCAAAGTGCTTCTTCTGTGGCTTCAACCAAACTCACGCTTTTAGTTTTACTTTTTTTATGGTACAAAATCAGCCACACCGATTTTTCTTTTTCACTGTTTTGGGTCAGCCAGTTGCGCCAATCCTGTCTGGTTTCAGCATAAATGGCAAGTTTTCCGTCTTTAGTTTCCATAAGAATCAGTTGATATTAATATTGAAATTACTATTAAACTTTGAAAATTGAAATTGCAATTGAATTTTGCCATTGCAATTGCCAGGCTATTTTAATCGTTCTAAAACTCCTTTTCGTTTAACTATGTTTTTATAATCCCACTGAATTTCTCTTGCTTTTTGAAGCCAGCGGTTTAGATCTTCGGTGATAATCTGTTCGGCTGTGGTATAGCGAAATTCGGCTGCTTTAAAAGAACCTTCGTTAGAAAGTTTTTCTTCATCAAACGACTGGCCGCTCCAAAAAAGCAAACGAACACTGCCTTTAAGTTTGCTGTACCCCACAATTGGATTTCCGTCCAGAAACCAAACGGGGTGGGCATGCCAGATTTTATTTTCGGCATCGGACAGGTTTTCATCGATAATATTGGCTAATTGATTACAGATTTCTTTGTCTGAATCGTTTTGTAAATTATTATAATCTTGTATGGCCGTATCCATAATAATCGACTTTTTATTTTGTAATTAATTGACTATACAGCTTTTATGTTGTTTGTTAACGAATAACAAGTAGCTAAATTACTCTTTTTTATTACAAAATTCATTGAAAAATAAAGGCATTTTGGAAACTATTGCCGCATGAGGGATAGCAGCGATATCTCCCGATTTAGAAAAACAAGGCTTTTTAGACGTAGTTTTTGTTAATCGGGAATTTAGCGAATAGCCCGACCCGCTTTTTCTGCGGGGCATGCCATAAAAAAAATCCGACTTGCTTTCACAAATCGGATTTTTAAATTGAAATTTATATATAACCGTAAAATGGTATGTATTACAAGTGAATCACTTCGCCGTAAGCATCAGCAACAGCTTCCATAACAGCTTCGCTCATGGTTGGGTGAGGGTGGATAGCTTTAAGGATTTCATGCCCTGTAGTTTCCAGTTTACGGGCTACAACTGCCTCAGCAATCATATCTGTAACTCCGGCGCCAATCATGTGGCAGCCTAACCATTCTCCGTATTTAGCATCAAAGATTACTTTAACGAATCCATCAGGATTTCCGGCAGCTTTTGCTTTTCCTGAAGCTGAGAAAGGGAATTTACCAATTTTTAGTTCGTATCCTTTTTCTTTAGCTTGTTTTTCAGTTAAACCTACTGAAGCAATTTCAGGAGTTGCATAAGTACAGCCAGGAACGTTTCCGTAATCGATTGGGTCTACGTGTAATCCTTTAATTTTTTCTACACAGTTGATTCCTTCAGCAGAAGCTACGTGAGCTAAAGCCTGACCCGGAGTAACGTCTCCAATGGCATAGTAACCAGGAATGTTAGTTGCGTTGTAAGCGTTTACTAAGATTTTATCTCTGTCAACAGCGATTCCAACTTCTTCCAATCCGATGTTTTCGATGTTTGTTTTGATTCCAACTGCAGAAAGAACGATGTCCGCCTCAAGAATTTCTTCTCCTTTAGCCGTTTTTACAGTTGCTTTTACACCTGCTCCTGAAGTATCTAATTTTTCAACAGATGAATTGGTCATTACTTTGATGCCTGCTTTCTTCAAAGATTTTTCAAATTGCTTTGAGATATCTTCGTCTTCTACCGGTACCACATTTGGCATAAATTCTACAATAGTAACATCTGTTCCCATTGAGTTGTAGAAATGTGCAAATTCTACTCCAATAGCCCCTGAACCTACAATAATCATAGATTTTGGCTGTGTTGGCAAAGTCATTGCCTGACGGTATCCAATTACTTTTACACCATCCTGAGGCAGGTTTGGAAGTTCGCGTGAACGAGCTCCTGTCGCAATAATAATATGGTCTGCACTATATTCTGTAACTTTATTGTCTTTGTCTGTAACGTCCAGTTTTTTTCCTGGCTTTAATTTTCCGAAACCTTCAATAACGTCAATTTTGTTTTTTTTCATCAGGAAAGTAACACCTTTGCTCATTCCTTCAGCAACTCCACGGCTGCGTTGTACAACGGCAGAGAAATCTTTATCAAACTCAGA
The DNA here is from genome assembly GCA_965650235.1 of uncultured Flavobacterium sp. Taxonomy (GTDB): domain Bacteria; phylum Bacteroidota; class Bacteroidia; order Flavobacteriales; family Flavobacteriaceae; genus Flavobacterium. Next base: position 6,811 of record CBFGNY010000162.1, read on the forward strand.
AACTGTCAATCCGTAGTCTGAAGCGTGTTTTAGATAATCAAAAACCTGAGCAGATTTTAGTAATGCTTTTGTTGGGATACATCCCCAGTTTAAACATACACCGCCTAAATTTTCTTTTTCAACTACAGCTACTTTGAATCCTAATTGTGATGCTCTGATAGCTGTTACATATCCGCCGGGACCACTTCCTAAAACAATAACGTCGTATTTCATTTTTTTGGTTTTTTAGTTTTAATATTGAAATTGAGGCTTATTTTTCCGAAACTCATTTCCAAATATTCACGATTATTTTGTGCTTGCGAATTTAAGGATTTATTTTAAAAAATTGTTGAAAAATTTATTTTTACCGTTTATGGTTTTGGCTTTTTCACAGAAATAGTGGGAATTGTTAATTGTAAATTATGAATTATTAATTGTAAAATACTATTTTGAATATAAATCTGAAAAAAGAGATGTTTGTTAATCTCAGATAGCAAGAGAGCAAAATCAATGGCAATATCAATATCAAAATTCAATATCAATTCAAAGGATATAATAAAAATGAATGTCAATACCAATGCCAGGCTGAGCGGAGTCGAAGCCCATCTTATAGCACAAAGCTCTTCGACTCCGCTCAGAGTGACAGCAGTTAATTCAATCAACCATCAACAACTAAACATTAGCAATTAAATTTTTACGTGTCCCCAGTTTTCACCGCTGGCTATACGTCTGATCTGCATTTCGCTGACGCCAAATTGTTTTGCAATCATCTTGAGCCGTGTTTTTTGTTCAGGGCGTGCTAATATTTTTTTGATCAGCATTACTTTTGTGGTAGTTAATTTTCTGCCGTCTGATTTTATATTGTGTTCAATCAGGTTCTTTTTTGCCTGAATAACATGGGGGCTTTTGCGGCTGTGCGCAATCATTTCGTCTCTTGTGGCCCAACGCAGGTTGTTGACGTCGTCGTTATTGCGGATATAATCTAAGTGAAGTACATAAGTTTGTTCTTCTGATTGTTTAGGTATAAAATACTGGGCGACTAATTTGTATAGAAAAAGGTACTTATTGACAATTTTATCGCCTTGTCTGATTTTGAATCGGAAGGTGGGATAGCCATCGCTTAAACCTCCTTTTAAGAGACGGCCATTCTGGATGTCGTCTGTAAAACTGACTAATCTGCCTTTGTTGGAAATGGCATATCGAAATTGTAAGGATTCATTAATTTCTATTTCTTTAAACTCTTCATTTGGATAAAATCTAATCTGTGACATGTTCTTTTGCATTGAATTTTAGGAACTCTATTATCTCAAAGATAAATAATTCAAAAAAAAGAACTGCTATAACGCTGGTTATGAACGATTAAATTTATGATTCCTATAACGTTATTTTAACTTTTAAAGTGCTTCTTGAAGTTTTTTAGAGCTGTAAAAAGACTAAATCATAAAAAAAAGGGATATTTATATCTTATTGAAGAGTTACAATTTTAGAAAGAAGCAGTACTGTATTTTATTGGTCAAGCCAATTTTTGAAATTATTGATTTCTTTTTTACTGATTATAATAGGGTCATTTTCGACTGGGGCAACCGTTAGGATCAACTCAATTTTTTGATTGGAGTGTTTTACAACTTCTTTTATAATATTTCGGTTTACAATATACTTACGATTTATTTTAAAAAAGGTAAACGAATCCAGATTATTGATAATTTCGGTAAGGGTGCTATTGTATAAATAGCTATTTCCAGAATTCACATAAATAAAAAGATGTTTGCCTGAGGCAGCAAAATAGGTAATGTCGTTTTCGTTGATAGAAATAAGTTTGTAGCCGTAGTTAACAAGGAAATGACGCTTTATTTTGCCTTGCTGCGGATTTTCTATTTCGACCAAGGATTGTAAGATGGTATCGGTATTAAAACGCTCTTTAATCTTTTTGAATTTGATTAACGCTTCTAACAGATCATCTTCTTCAAATGGTTTTAAAAGGTAATCCAGGGTAAAATGCTTAAATACTGAAATAGCATAAGAATCATAAGCGGTAATAAAAATAACGGGACAGGAAATGGTTGTTTTTTCAAAAATGTCAAGACTTTTTCCGTCACCAAGATGAATATCCATAAAGGCTAAATCGACATTGTTTATGGTTAAAAACGCCACAGCTTCTTTTACGGATTTTAAAATTGTAATTTCGGTTATTTCTAAAATTCCCTGTTGTTCTAAAATAGATTTAAGATAACTGGATGCTAGGGATTCATCTTCAACAATGGCAATTTTCATTTTTCCTTTAAGTTATTATAAAAAGTTTCATTTTTAAGTATGAAGCTTTATTTGCTTTTGCAAATATAATTGACTTAAGATTTTTTACAAGATGTTTTCAGGTGTTTGTCTTTATTTATATTAAAACCAAAAAAGGCCCAGTTTTTCAACTGAACCTTTTTACAAAAAACATAATAGGTATTATAGATTGGGGTTGTTTAATCTCGCGTTTGCCGGATAAATAATGGTATAACGTGGATCGTTTTGTATCAATGTGTAAGTATCACCGTCAAATGTGTGAACGATTTGTTTTTGAGAAGTTCTTCTCAAATCGAACCAGCGCTGTCCTTCAACAGCAAACTCGCGGTATCTTTCTTCTAAAATGAAATTTGTCAATTCTGTTGCATTCATGTCATTAACTTCACCTTCAAGCTGCGAATATCCAGCTTCAGAATATCTGTTTTGGATGAAACTCAAAATCGTAGTTTTTGCATCTCCAATATTGTTCAGTTTTAATGAAGTTTCTGCTTTTGTTAAATACAATTCAGAAGTTCTGAAAGAACATTTTTGGTCGTCATTACCCCCTTTTTGAATTCTGTAACGGCTTCCGCTTGCTAAAAAGTAAAGAGGAAAGCGTAAATCGGCTGTTTTGTTATAAGCAGCAACTAATTCAGGCGAAGCGTAAGAAGCTCCTTTTAATCTGTTAATATATCCATCTTCTAAAGCTAAAATAGATTCTTTTGAATCGTATTTTGTTGCAAAAACAGAAGCAGCTTTTAAGTCAACGAGATCGTTGTTGATTGCCAGCGCTTTATTTGCAGCATCTAAAGACTTCTGCCATTTCTGTTGGTGTAAGTAAACACGGCTTTCTAAGCTGTATAATGCAACTTTTGAAAAACGATAATTTAAACCTTTTGTCTGTGAATTTAGATTGATTAGTTTTTCAGCTTCCTGAGTATCAGTAATAATTTGATTGTAAATTACTTCAACACTTTGAGGAACGAAAGCTTGCTCTAAATCAATCTCTAATGCTAATGGCACACCCTTATCTGAAGCAGCTGTTGCAGCGTTGTAAGGTTTTCCGAAAAGGTTAACCAAATCAAAATAAGCCAGTGCTCTTAAGGCATAAGCTTCTCCAATTAATTGATTTCTTTCTTCAGAAGCAGCTACTTTTGTTGATGCTTCATTGATCACCACATTAGTGTAAAAAATTACATTATATAATTCCTGATATTGGAAATCTCTTGTAATACGGTCTGGATTAG